>NZ_JBJGED010000022.1:0-141909 GCF_045062745.1 Paenibacillus sp. HJGM_3 | reverse complement strand
GCAGGGCCGGCTCTTCTTCGTGCGCCAGCACCCAATTCGACAGCCACAGCGTCAGGCAGTCGACCAGGACGACGGAGTCGGCCGGGCGGTGCTGGCTGTCGTGCGGCTGCGCGTCGCGCGAGAGCCGCGCGGCCGTTGTTGTGGCCGGCGCGTCCGTCGCCGCCGGTGCGTGCAGTGCCGCGAGCCGCTCCGCGAGCGCGAGCGGTTCCTCCGCCGTCGCCCAGAAGCCGGGCGCGGCGCTCTCCCGCTGCGCGCGGTGCTGGGCGACGCGCGCCTCCATCTCCGCGTCGAGCGCCTGCGCCGTCGCGATGTACGTGCCGTGCGCGCCGAGCCGCACAGCGAGCCGCTCCGCGAACGCGCTTTTGCCGCTTCGCGCGCCGCCGGTCACGAGGATGTGGTTCATCGGGTCCGCTCCTATCCCTTCGAGATGCCGGCGCTCTCGAACGTCGCCATCTCGTTCATGATCTTCATCGCCACCTCGACGATCGGGAAGCCGAGCGCCGCGCCCGTCCCTTCGCCGAGGCGCATCTCCATCTCCAGCATCGGCTTCAGCCCGATGCTCGCGAGGAGCTGTCGGTGGCCCTGCTCCTGCGACAAATGCGACGGCAGCATGTACGCCGCCGACGCAGGCGCCAGGCGGCTCGCCACGAGCGCGGCCGCCGATGAGATGAACCCGTCGATGACGACGGGGCAGCGGTGCGCGGCGGCGCCGAGGATGACGCCGACAAGGCCGGCGATCTCTAGGCCGCCGACCGCGGCCAGCGCGCCGAGCGCGTCACCGCCGCCGCCGAGCCGGTCGCGGTTCGCCTCGAGGGCGCGGCGCACGACGGCGGCCTTGTGCAGCCGCTTCGCCTCGTCGATGCCGGTGCCGCGCCCGACGATCGCTTCCGCGTCCGCACCGGTCAGCGCCGCGAGCAGCGCCGAGCTCGGCGTCGTGTTGCCGATGCCCATCTCGCCGGTCGCGAACAGCCGGTAGCCGCGCTCCGCGAGGTCGCGCACCGTCTCGAGCCCCGCGACGATCGCCTCGGCGGCTTCCTCGCGGCTCATCGCCGGGCCGGCGGCGATATTCGCCGTGCCGTACCGCACCTTGCGGCGCACGAGCTGCGGGTGCTCGATGTCGGCGTTCACGCCGACATCGACGCACACCACATCGGCGCCCGCATGACGGGCCAGCACGTTGACCGCCGCGCCGCCGTGCAGGAAGTTCAGCACCATCTGCGGCGTCACCTCGGGCGGGAAGGCGCTCACCCCCTCTACGCACACCCCGTGGTCGCCGGCCATGACAATGACCGCCTTGCGCGACAAGTCGGGCGATAGCGTGCCGGTGATACCGGCCACCTGCCGCGCGATCTCCTCGAGCCGCCCAAGGCTGCCCGGCGGCTTCGTCAGCTGATCGAGCCGCTCGCCGGCGGCTTGCACCATCGCGGCATCGATCGGTCCGATGCGCCCGATCGCCTCCGCCACCAGCCGCTCCTTCTCTCCTCGCGATCGAGCCTCACTCGTTCGTTCCCCTTGATCCATCTCTGTAACCCCCGATCCTAATAGCTCTGAGGAATCCATTTCCACAAAAAATAGAAGCAATAACTGAACATTTTTCCTCTATGGCATGCGAAACCCGATGTTCCTTATCCATAAAGGATATTTTTCCATCTATTTCGTCCCATTGAAGAGACCTCGCACCTACCCCGAGGGCTGCAGCATAATCTGCGGCGCCCCGCTCACCGGATGCGCCAGGATGATCGGCTCCGTCCCGTAGACGTCGGCGATCAGCTCGCGGCGCATCACCTCGACCGGCGTGCCGACCTGCGCGACGGCGCCGCCGTGCAGCACGAGCAGCCGGTCGCAATATTGCGCCGCCAGGTTCAAGTCGTGCAGCACCGCCACGACCGTGAGGTCGGCTTCCCGCTGCCAACGGCGGACAGCGTCCATCATCTGCAGCTGGTAGCCGATGTCGAGGTACGTCGTCGGCTCGTCGAGCAGGAGCAGCTTCGGCTGCTGCGCCATCACCTTGGCCAGCGCCACGCGCTGCCGCTCGCCGCCGCTCAGATGCTCCAGCGTCCGCTCCGCTAGAGCGTCTAGGCTCAGCTTCGCCATAATCGCATCGACCAGCGACGCGGTATCCTCCCGCTCCTCGCCGAGCCAGTTCTGGAACGGGAAGCGGCCCATCTCGACCACGTCGCGTACGGTGAAGCCGATCGGCGGCAGCGCGTCCTGCTGCAGCACGGCGACCCAACGCGCCAGCTCCTTGCGCGAATACGCATGAACCGCGCGCCCGTCGAGCTCCACGGTGCCGGAATCGGCCGCTTCCAGGCCCGACAGCAGCTTCAGCAGCGTCGACTTCCCGCTCCCGTTCGGCCCGATGATGCCGAACAGCTCGCCTCGGCCGACCGTGAACCCGACATCCCTCAGAATAAGCTGCCGGTCGAACGATTTGGTTGCCCGTTGTACGGTGATCATGACGCTCCCTCCTCAGCCTCTCAGCGTTTTCTTGTGCTTGCTCAGCAAATAGGCGAAGAACGGCGCGCCCAGGAACGCCGTGACCACTCCGAGCGGGATTTCCGTAGGACTAAGCGCCATCCGCGCGATCGTATCCGCCCACAGCACATAGATGCCGCCCGCGATCATGGACAGCGGAATAATGAGCCGATAATCCGGACCGACGAGGAGCCGGACGAGATGCGGCGTGATGAGCCCGACGAACCCGATCACCCCGGACACCGAGACGGCGGCCGCCGTCAGCAGCGTGGAGAAGATCAGAATGATCTTCTTCGTCCGCTCCACCGGCACCCCCAGATGCGCCGCCTGCCTTTCGCCCAAGGCGAACAAGTTCAGCGACCGGGAATACATAACCAGGACGATGAATCCTAAGATCAAGTACGGCAGTACGACCCCCGTAAACTTCCAGCCTCTCAGCGCCAAGCTGCCCATCAGCCAGAACAGGATCTCGTTCACCACCCGGTTCGACATCGACACCATGAACGACACGATCGCCCCGAGGAAGGCGGACACGACGACGCCGGATAAAATAATCGTCTCCAGCTGGAATTTGCCGTTGAAATTGGCCAGCCGGAACACGATCCACAGGCTGACCAAGCCGGTCACGAACGCCACCATCGGCACCGTCCATTGCCCGAAGAGCGCAAACTGCAGGCCGAATAAAATCAGGAATGCCGCCCCCACGGATGCTCCCGAAGCGACGCCCAGCGTATACGGATCGGCCAGCGGGTTGCGAAGCACACCCTGATAGCCCGCCCCGGCCAGGGACAGCGCCGCGCCCACCAGAATGCCGAGCATAATGCGAGGGAAACGGACCTTCAGCACGATTTGCTCGGAAGAGTCCGGCCAAGTCGGATGCACCCAGTCTCCTAGTACCGGTATATGATGCAGCAGAATGAGCCATACGTCGCTGATCGGCAGCCGTGCCGAGCCCATCGACAAGCTGATCACCAGAGAGAGAACAAGGAGAAGCATGCCTGCTCCTCCCCAACCCAACAGCTTTTTCTTCATGTTTATTTCACCAGATCGGGATAAATGGCCTTGGCGATTTCATAGAGGCCTTGCGTGATGCGCGGACCCGGACGCGACAGCAGGTTGTCGTCCAACCCGGCCACCCGGTTGTTCGCAATTGCGCTGATTTTGTCCCAGCCGCTGCGGCCGCGGATCGTCTTCTCCAGATCGGGCACGCCCTTCGCGAACAGAATGACGTCCGGGTTCGACTGGATGATTTTCTCCTCGCTGATCTGCTTCCAGCCGGTCAAGTCGGAGGCTACGTTCACCCCGCCCGCGATCGTGATGAGATCGTCCATGAACTCCCCTTTGCCGACCGTCCAGCCCGGGGAGAACTCGATGTACACCTTCTTCTTTTGGTCGTCCTTCAGCCCTTTGACCGCATCGACGACCTTTTGCTTCTCGGCCTTCATCTGGGCAATCACTTTGTCCGCTTGCTCCTGCGTATCGGTAATGCGGCCGTACAGCGCAATGCGCTCGATCGCCTGATCCACCGTCTTCGGCTCTACCGAGAACAAGTTCATCTTGAGCTCGGTCAGCTTCTCGACCGATTTTTTGTTGAGCGACAGGCCGGCAAACACGATGTCGGGATTGGCCGCTAGAATCGCTTCGGAATTGCCCTGCAGGTTGCCCATCTTCGGCTTTGTCTTTGCTTCCGCCGGGTAGTCGTCGTAGTCGGTGACGCCTACGATTTTGCTGCCCAGGCCCAGGGCGAACAGCACTTCGGTCTCGCTCGGCGAGAGCGAGACGATCCGCTCCGGGGCTTTGGCGAACGTCACTTCTTTGCCCGAAGCGTCCTTGACAGTCAGCGGATATACCGTCTTCTTACTGTTAGCACTTGCCGTAGCCGTCGGCGTCGCAGTCGCCGAGGCGTTCGGCGTTGCGGCAGCCTTTGCCGGGTCCTGCACACCGGTCGGCGCCCCTCCCTTGTCCCCGCAGCCTGCAGCCAGACCCATCAGCAGCGCCGCCGCCAATACCAGATACCGTGTTTTCTTCATCCTTCTCGCTCCCCATTCTTGCCTTTATAGTTGAGAGCTTGGTCTACCGAATCGCCATGGACAAAAAAGCATGATAGGAAATACAAAATACAAAAACCTCTATCCGGTCGGACAGAGGTTCAGCAAATCAAGGGAGACGTCTTGCCTCGCGCCGTGAGGCGCAAATGCAACACTAGCATTCCTGCTCCTGATTCAGCCGGTCCTTTTCCTCGAAGGATTCCATGTGCTTTTCCCTATCCAGGCAGGTCTCCTGACTTGTAGGTTCCGATCTTCCTCGCCTTCCCATCCGGACGGACAGTGGCCTTGTGAGGAACATCCCTAGCTTACAGTGGCGGGACCGTGTCGGATTCTCACCGACTTCCCTTTTAACCCCGATCTCCGGTTGAATATGCATCCGGACATGCGCGGCACCTGGCAGGTATTCCAAGTATTCGTTTGACTAAGCTTCCACGCTATGAATTATAGTGCATGCCCCTGAATCTGGCAAGTGTGGAGATAGAGTCCGCCGGCGGCGACTAAAATAAGCCAGGACGTGACATCCTACAAACGAGCAACCACTTCATAGCGAAAGGGGAATGTCCCAGTGACGACGTCCAAAGCACGCCGAGAGAATTTGGTGAAGATGCGCAAGCAAACTCAACATCCCCACGGGAAAGTGAAATCCCTGAAGGAGCTCTCCGAAGAGTAGACGCCTAGCCGCTCATGAGGCATGATTGCTTTACGGCCGGCGGAGCTTACGGCTCCCCGGCTTTTTTATCAAATCAGAATTTAATAATCACAGGGTCGCCGCAAAGTACGGGGTATTTTGGGTTGCCTGCATAGCCGACTCGCCGTGTCTACTAATCCTCCGCTTTCATAGAATACTAGGGAAGTCGACGGACAAGGAGGGTGAACGATGAACCGGACTCATTTTAAGACATTTCGCTTCCGGATCGGCAAGAACAAGTTCCTCGTCATCAAAATTCAGCAATCGGCTACGGCCAAAACGGAGAGCGGGAATGCCTTAGCGAGTAACGCCTTGAACGTTAAAATTCTCAAAGAAGTGCTGCGTAATCGCCGTCGTCGTCGCTAGCAATCCCCTCTCTCCATCGCGCTTGAAAGGGGGTGACCACTATGCCGCGCTCTAAAAAAAACAATGTGCAAAAATGGGGGAAAGGCAATACGAAAATCAAGACGAAGCAGTCCGCCAGCGCCTCCATCAACCAAGGGGGCAATGCATTCGCCATCAACGCTGTCGACATTGGCGTCGTCCGCATCCGTCCGCAATAATAACGGCCCAAGCCCGTCCGGGACTTCACCCTCCGGACGGGCTTTACTTCGTTTAGGCAGCCCGCCCGTTCACGATCCGATTGAACGAGTGAACGGTCAAGCCATAGTAGACGGCATAGATGAGCGCATACAGCGAGAGCGATGTGACGATTGGTACCGTCAGGTTCACATCGATCAGCCCGCTGAGCACGGTCGTGAGCCGAGACATCAGCACGATGCTGTGTGTCAGGCCGACGAGGAGCGGCAGCGCGAACACGAACAGCGTCTGCTTAGCGATCGAACCGTGTATCGCCCGGCGGCTCACGCCGATCTTGCGCAGGATGGCGTACCGGTCCTTCTCGGCATGCGCATCGGTCAGCTGCTTGAAGTAGATGACGCTGCCCGTCGCGGCCAGAAAGACGAGGCCGAGGAAAGCGAAGATGAACATGTCGAGACCGGCGCTCTCAAGCCCTGCCTTGTAGAATGTGGCGTAGGAGGACAGCTGCGCCTTGTCCGCCTCCGGCATGCGCATCAATTGCTCGCCGGTCGCTTCGGCCTGAGACTCGTCCTGGACCTCATAGGCCCGGTATACCACAGGCGGCACCTGCTTCGCCATCTCGGCGAACCGTGCATCGTTCACCACGAAGTAAAAGTCCGGGAACTTCCAGTTGATAACCCGGTCCTCCGTCAAATCCCCGAACGTTAGGGTCAGACTGCCTCCCGGCAACTCTGGCTGCAGCGTCTTGCCCTGAAAGTCGCGGTTTGTGAAGCCGGTGTACATAGGCCGGATGGCGATTAGTTCCCACTCGGCAGGCGGTGCGAGCATCCTGCTTTTACCAAGAGCTTGCTGCAAGCGATTGTAGGTGCTCACTGAGAGGAAGTTGAGCGGACGTTCGTCGACCTCGTAATAGCGGCTCGGCAGCATAGTCGGGTCCGAGAACGCACCTTTTGTCTTCACGACCGGAACGTCCACTTGGGCCACCACCGGATGGGATGTATCGCTGCGAATGATCCGTTCGACCTGTGCATCGAAGGCTTCACCCTGGGATAAATGCATGTAGCTGAACGGAGCCTTCCGCTCCTGGGTAATCTTGTTGCTGTAGAACTCGCTGAAGCTGGCGCCGCTAAGCAGCATCGTGAGCGTGCTGAGCAAGGTCACCATGGCGAGTGTCCGGGCGTTGCCGTTCATCCTGTACAGCAACTGAGAGATGCTGACAAGGTTCATGCCCTTGTAGTACAGCGGCTTGTGGCCGCGCGCCCGCTTCAGCACGTAGATCGTAAGAGATCGGAACAGCAGGAACGTGCCCACGATTAGGGTCGCTAGCAAAAGGACAATATTCGTTGTAAATTCGGCATTGGACTGAATATCCCGACCTGAGATCCAGTAGGCAAACCCGATGAACAGCACGGCTAGGACGGCCGTGACGAATTTGGCTTTGGGCTCCTGCTCCCCCTCCTTGTCCGCCTGGAACAGCTGAATCAGCTTGAACCTATAGATGAGCCGGTAGCTGTTGATCGACGTCAAGAGCTGAATGACCGCGAACACGAGTACGGTATTGGCGATCGCATGGGGCGAGATCCTGAAGCTCACGTGCCCCTCTATCCCCATAACCTTCAGCAGAATCATCGTGAACAGCTTGGACGAAAATGCTCCCAGTACGATACCCGCCACGATGGCGATCGCGCCCATGATGACGTTCTCGTAGAAAAGCATCCGCCCGATCGTTTTCTTCCGCATGCCCAGCAGCGCGTATAGGCCGACCTCCTTCTTGCGCTTGCGAGTGAAGAAGGCGTTCGAGTACCAGACGAACACGACGACGAACAGGAGGAGCAGGAGCGAAGCTTGCAGGAAAATGGAGCGGACGACGTTGGCCGGCATCGTGCTGGCGGCTATGTCTCCGCTGTACCGCAGCGAGACGAACGTAAAATAGATCACGACGCTGAAAATAAGCGAGAAAAAGTAGATCAGGTAGTTTTTGATATTGCCGAGTATGTTTTTGCGCGCAAGACTAAACAGCGTCACTCGTCCCACCCCCAAGCACGATCAGCACATCGAGCACCTGCTTGTAAAATTGTGTCCGGGCCGCATTGCCCCTCGCGAGCTCGGTGAACATGCGGCCGTCCTTGATGAACATCACCCGTCCGCAATAGCTCGCGGCGAAGGCGTCGTGCGTCACCATCAGAATTGTCGCCCGGTCGCGCATGTTCAAGTCCTTCAAGCACTCGAGCAGCTCCGTCGCCGATTTCGAATCCAGCGCGCCCGTAGGCTCATCGGCGAGCAGCAGGCTCGGCTTCGTGATTATCGCCCGGCAAGCCGCGGTCCGCTGCTTCTGGCCGCCCGAGATTTGGTACGGATACTGCTCCAGAACGGCCCCGATGCCGAAGCGCTCGGCCAGCGCCTGGACGCGGCGATCGATATCGCCCGGCTCGCGCTTCGCGAGGGCGAGCGGCAGCATGATGTTCTCCCGAACCGTCAGGGTGTCGAGCAGGTTGTAATCCTGGAACAGGAAGCCGAGCTTCTCCCGGCGGAACTCGGCAAGCGCTTCTTCCTTCATGTCGAGGATGCTCGCTCCGTCGATGGCGATCTCCCCGGACGTGGCCTGATCGATCGTGGCGAGCACGTTCAGCAGCGTCGTCTTGCCGGAGCCGGACGGCCCCATAATGCCGACGAATTCTCCTTCGCGCACGGTCAGGTCGATCTCCTCCAACGCGGTGACGACGTTGCCTTTCGTCCCATATACTTTTCGCAGATTCCTTGCTTCTACTATCGATTTCATCGTACAGCCCTCCCCATCGTTGGCCGAAGTTCCTACATGCCTTCGTTCTGGCTCTATCGTACCTTCTCACCTGCAGGCCGGCCATTGAACAGGCTTACAAGTTACGGCGGCAACCTTACAACATTGTAACCTGCCCGCCCCGGATATCGTTTACAATAGGAGCATCACGCCAATGCTAATCGGATCCGGACTCCGGCCGATAGGAGGACATGACGGATGAAAATCATGATCGTGGAAGACGAGCGCACCATTGCCGAACTGGTCGGCGAAACCGTACAGAAATGGGGCTTCACCCCTGTGCTGGCCCAAGACTTCGAGCAGGTGCTGCAGACGTTCGTGAGGGAAGAGCCGCAGCTCGTGCTGATGGATGTGAACTTGCCCGCCTTCGACGGGTTCTATTGGTGCCGGCAAATCCGTCAATTGTCTCAAGTGCCGATGATCTTCGTCTCCTCGCGGACGACCCCGATGGATATGATCATGGCGATGAACATGGGTGGCGACGATTACATCCAGAAGCCGTTCTATCCCGACGTGCTGATGGCCAAGATCAACGCCTTGCTCCGGCGCGCCTACTCGTACATGGAGATCAGCTCCGACGTGCTGGAGCATAACGGCGTCGTGCTGAATTTGCGGGACGGCACCGCCTTGTGCGGGGAACAGAAGATCGAGCTGACGAAGAACGAGTTCAAAATATTGGGCATCCTGCTGCGCCAGCACGGTACGATCGTCAGCCGGGATAAGCTCATGCGCAGCCTCTGGGAGGACGAGAGCTTCGTTGACGACAATACGCTCACCGTCAATATGACCCGGCTGCGCAAAAAGATGGACGAGCTCGGCAAGCTCGGCTTCATCGAGACACGGAAAGGACAAGGGTATATCATTCCATGAGCTTCTATCGTTATGTATGGGACAAGCGGTTCTTTCTCCTCTTTACGATGTTGGTTCTGATGTTCGAATCGCTGCTCATGTACGTGAGCGGCACCCGGGAATCGTCCGCAACGCTTAGCAACATCGCGTATGCGAACGCGGGCGTCTTGTTCGCCGCCATCGTCTATCTCGCGGCGGGCTACTTCTACCGGCGGCCGTTCTATCGGGAGCTGGAAGCGGTAATCCGACATTTGACCCATCCCCCCGCCGCAGGTGCCGGCACGGCTGCGACCGTCATCCCTGCCCTGCCGGAACCGCAGACCGCCGGTCAAGCGGTATACCTCGAGCTGCTGAACCAGCTTCAGCGCGATCATGCGGAGAAGCTCGGCCAGCTGATGCAGGAGAAGCGCAGCCATCAAGATTTTATTATGTCCTGGATTCATGAAGTCAAGCTCCCGATCGCCGCCAGCCGGCTCGTCCTGCTGCACAGCGGGGGCAAGTCGGTCGACTATATCGTGGACAAGCTCGAAGACGAGCTGGACAAGATCGACCATTACGTCGAACAAGCACTCTACTACTCCCGCATCGACTCGTTCTCGAGAGATTATCTGATCACGGAGATCGAGCTAGGGTCCATCGTGAAAGAGAGTGTGAAGAAGGCGGCCAAGCTGTTCATCACCAAGCGCATCCGGTTCCGGATGGAGGAGGAGCCGAAGCGTGTCTACAGCGACGCCAAATGGCTCGGGTATATCCTCGACCAGCTCCTCTCGAACGGGGTCAAATATACGGAAGCAGGCGGCGAGCTCTCCGTCCGCTTCGAGGAAGACGCCCGGGAGCGGAGGCTGATCGTGCAGGATACCGGGATCGGCATTGCGCCTCAGGACCTGCACCGCGTGTTCGACAAAGGCTTCACCGGGTCCAATGGACGCACCCACGCCAAGTCGACGGGGATGGGACTGTACTTGGCCAAGCAAATGGCGCTCAAGCTAGGGCACGACCTCTCGATCGAGTCGCAGGAGGGCGTCTATACGCGGGTTACCGTCCATTTTCCGAAAATCCGCACGCTCTATACCAGGGCGGATTCGTAATGCCGCCGTGAAACCAAACGGGCCACCGCCCCGATTCCCGAGACGGTGACCCTATAGGCAGGCGCCTGCTATTTCTCCATAATCGCCTTCAACACTTGCTTCGATTTCTCCTTGTCCTTCGCACGGAACGGGACGAACGCCATGACTTCGCCGCCCTTGTAGCCGAGATCCTTCAGCCACTTCGTGTTCGTGACCGGCACGCCGTACAGCACATCCTTGTACACCCCGGCCGGGTAATCCGCCTTCTTGAACGTATCGTCCAGGCTGATGTAGCCCTCCTGGCTCGCGAACGCGTCGAACTGCTGCTTCGGCACGACGAACAGTCCGTTCTCTCCGGCCGCCAGCTCTACGATCAGCTTGTCCATATTGAACATCGGGCTGACGAATACTTCCACGGTAGGCTGCTCGCCCACCTTCTCCTTGAGGGACGCTTCCATCTCCTCGCTTTTGTTAAACGGCGAATTCTCGGGAAACATGACGAATACCGGCACGTCCGATTTCGGTCCGCCACAGCCGGCCAGCAGGCCTACGACCATCATCAGTACAAGGGCAAGCGAAATTTTTTTCTTCCACATGATCCGTTTCTCCCCTCAGGCTCGTCTCCGGTTGAATCTCTCTCTTCCAACTATCAACCCTATCATATCATATCGGACACCGGCGGGAAAACGTGAGGAATCTTCCACCGCAGCGGCCGAATGCAACAATAAAAGCCCGTCTTCGCCGGCAAGCGAAAACGGGCATGGGTTCGTGCTGAGCAGCGCGGTCTACTTGGACTGGCGCATGTATTCGTTGATTTTCTCATCCAGCTTCCGGCTGATCTCGACGACAATCTCAGCGGTCAGGGACTGATTCTCCATGAACGCCTGCTCCATGGACCTGCGCAGATCGACAATTTCTTCTTCGAGCGATCTGCGTTCCGGCTCCGCGGGCTTGGAGGCCAACTTCTTCACCTGGTACGACCATCGAATCGGCTGGGAAGGCTCCCGGACTAGCGTGGGCTGGGATAACCGAACCATGTTTGTTTCATAATACATAGAAATCCCTCCTCCCGCTTCAATCTTTTAGACAAAGATCGTGAAGAAACCCCACAAAGCGACGTGTACATACGCAGCATTTTCCTTTACCTTTGCGGGGGCCCCGGGCAAGCTGACGTGCAGCTAAGTCCAATATACCAGAATTTGCCCGATTGAGGGAGTGCCTAATGTACTATCCATTGCAAAATTCGCCAGTTATCCCACTCTGATTTTGTCGACGAAGCTTCCGATGCGGTCGAGCGCTTCGGTCAGCTGAGACGTAGAAGTCGCATAAGAACAACGGATGTAGCCTTCTCCGCCTTGTCCGAATACGTGTCCGGGAACCGCCGCGACCTTGCCTTCATACAACAGCCGCTGACAAAATTCCTCCGAGGTCAAGCCTGTCGATTCGACAGACGGGAACGCATAAAACGCGCCTTTCGGCTCATGGCACTCCAGGCCGATCTCGCGAAAGCCCCGGACGACAAGCCGGCGCCGCTGGTTATAAGCCTCAACCATGCGCTCCATCTCTTCCATGCCGCTGGTCAGCGCCGCGTAGGCGGCCACTTGCCCCATGACGGGCGCGCACATGACCGTGTACTGATGAATCTTGAGCATAGCGGCGATCAGCTCTCGGTGGCCGCACGCATAGCCCATCCGCCAGCCGGTCATGGCGAACGCCTTGGAGAAGCCGCTCACGAGGATGGTCCGGTCCTTCATGCCCGGTAAGGAAGCGAAGCTGACATGCTTCGAGCCGTACGTGAGCTCGGCATAGATCTCGTCGGAGATGACGATCAGATCGTTCTCCTCGACGACCTTCGCGATTGGCACCCAATCCTCGCGCGTCATGATACCGCCGGTCGGGTTGCTCGGGTAGCACAGGATGAGCACCTTGGACTTCGGCGTGATCTTGGCGCGGAGGGACTCGGCCGTCAGCTTGAAATCGTCCTTCGCGAACGTCTCGATGCCGACCGGGACACCTCCGGTGATCGTCGTAATCGGCGAATAGGAGATGTAGCACGGCTCCGGCACCAGGATCTCGTCCCCGGGGGAGATCAGTGCGCGCAGGGCCAGGTCGATCGCTTCGCTGCCGCCGATCGTGACGATAATCTCGTCCTTCGGCTCATAGGCGACGGCGAATTGACGGTGCAGGTACTCCGCGATCGCTTCGCGCAGCTCCGGCATCCCGGCGTTCGGCGTATAGGCGGTACGCCCCCGGTCGAGCGAATACACGCAGGCTTCGCGGATGCGCCACGGCGTGACGAAGTCGGGCTCGCCCACCCCTAGAGAGATAATGTCCTTGCTCCCGCTCACGAGATCAAAAAATTTGCGGATCCCCGATGGAGGAATATCGCGGACAACCGGCGACAAATAGTCGCTCATCGACTTGGAAGCAGCCGTTCCCGGCCGCAGTTCGTCCTGATTGATCATGGCCATCGCTTCCTTTATGGTGAAATCTGCATCCGGTGATCATCGACGTGTTCCTCGAAGATGATGCCGTCCTGCTTGTATTTTTTAAGGATGAAATGCGTCTTCGTCGACAGAACGCTCTCGATCGGCGACAGCTTGTTGGAGACGAACGCGGCGACTTCCTTCAAATTCTTGCCTTCTACCTCGACCAACAGGTCGTACGCGCCGGACATGAGGTAGACGGACTTCACCTCCGGGTACAGATACACCCGCTCGGCGATCGCATCGAACCCTCGGCCCCGTTCCGGCGTAATCTGGACTTCGATCAGCGCCGTCACCTTCTCCTCGTCGACCTTGCTCCAATTGACGATCGTCGCGTACTTCACGATCACGTGATCCGCTTCCATCTCGTCGATCGAATCCATGACCGCCTGTTGAGAAACGTCCAGCATCGTGGCGATGATATCGACGCCGCGACGGGCATCCTCCTTGAGCAGCTCCAGAATTTTATGCTTCAATTCGTTCATCCGGTCACCCTCCCCATTCTCTAAAGATCGAATACGGCGCGCCTTGCAAGTTGAGGCGATATCCTCCATCATACATCAAACCCAGTTCCATGCAAAGGGAAACCCCATAAAGAGAAAGGGGCGCTTCGCCACGCCCCAAGGGTTGTCAATATTGCCGCCCTTCTTCCTTATTCTTGAACATACCCGAATGGACAAGCTTGACCTCGATCTCCACGGAATCGAGCGAGTAGTCACGCAGCGGCATACTGCCGTTCGAGGTCAGCCGGCTCCAGGCCGGAAAGGCGTCATGGTACAGGACGTGCTCCAGTGTGTAAACATCGATCGATTGCTTCTTCCCGGCTTGGAACGTTTGCTCCAGCTGGGTGCGAATTTCCCGGGCCGTCTCCTGTCTGATCGATTCCTCGTCGATCGGCTGCAGGAGCGCGTTAATGGCGGCTTTACATGTGAACCGAATGGAGAAACCCGCCTTGTTGCCGTTCGCATGGGGCACTATCTTGGCCTTCATGTTTCGGATGGAGATGTTCGCTGCCGGTTTGCCATTTTGCTCGATGGTCACGGAAGCGTGTACCGAGCTTTGCTCGACCCAGCGCACGCCCACCAGCTTCTTGTAATCGAGCCACCCTTGCAAGCTCCCGTCTTTGATCGCGAAGACGCCTCCCGTGGCGAGCTTCGGGTCCGCGCGTTCGTCTTTTTTCCACTGATCCTCCACAATTTCGAGGGAAGGGAGAAGCAGCGTTTGTCCGGGCTCCCGCAGCTCGGTTACAACTTTGAACAACCGCAGGGGGCGGATGTCGGACTGCTGGATATACGTCTCGATCGGTGTATGCAGAATGGAAGCGAGCGGCGAGAGGTTGAAGAAGGGCGTCACGGAGAACACTTGATCTATCGGCTCCTTCGTTCCGTACACCCATTGCGTGTAGCGAGTCTCCCTGAACCGGATGAGCCCGTCCAAATAGGAGTGAATGCCGTGCTTCAGGGCATTCTCCGTGAACACGATGGCAGAGATGTGGCCATAAAACACTCTCTGTTGGGCCGTCTTGAACAGGCTGTCGATCGCGTCCGACATCGTCCTCCCCTCCGCACGCCCGGTCCAGACGCCCCCGGCCCGGCTAGGCTTGCCTCCTTCCTGTTTGGCCACTTTGGAGAAATCGAGCATTTGGGCGTATATCACATACTGGTCGTCCTTGTAATCGAACCCGAGTGCCGTGAAATAATCCGTATTCGCAATCGACTTCAAGTCCCAACATCCGCTAAGGACGAGCAGTAGCGGGAACAGGATCGCCAGCAGGCGCACCATGCGCTTCAATGGGATTCCCCGCCTTTCCGTGTGGGGTCCTCCGGATGTAGGAAGGAAGGCCGCCGCTTTTGCTTCTTCCAAGGGATGGCCAACACGCCAGCCGCCATTTCTCGGAATTTGGGCGGAGACAAGGGAGTGAGATACGGGACCCCGAACGATTCGAGCGTAGACAAGTACAGCGCGAGCCCGACGACGGATAACATGAACCCATACATCCCGAACATGAAGCAGACGACCAGGATGAGGAACCGCAGGACAGTAATGCTCCCGGCAAGCGATTGGCTGATCAAGGTGAACATGGACATCGTGGAGAGGGCGGCGACAACAAGGGTGACGGGACCCGTAATGCCCGCACTGATCGCGGCATCCCCTATGATCAGGCCGCCCACGACCGCAACCGTCTGACCGACCGCCTTGGGCAGCCGCAAACCCGCTTCTCGGAACAGCTCGAACAGGACGAGCATAAGGAAGAAGTCCATCGGACCGGATAACGGAAGCCCGATTCGGGCGGAAGAGATCGTTGCGAGCAGTGGAAACGGAATTTGGTCCAGATTGAAGCCCGACACCGCGATCCAGAACCCCGGAAGGAACAGGGCGACGCACATGCCGAACAAGCGCAGTACCCGTTCCAACGCCACATAATAGAAAGGCAGATGCACGTCTTCCGGCGACTTGAGAATTTCCAACAGATTGGTAGGCGCCATCACCGCCATCGGCGATCCGTCCACGAGAACGGCAAACCGGCCTCTTAACAAACTGTCGGCCACATAATCGGGCCGGCCGACGTAGCCGATTAGTGGAAACAAGGAGAATGCTCGGTCGGCCATCGCTTCCTCCAGCTGCGCGCTGCTTAGCAAGCCGTCGACGTCCAAGACGGTCAGCCTTCGTCTGGCTTCTTCTACGACCTCGGGCTGCGCAATATCCTCGATGTACAGCATCGCGACGGTCGTATGGCTGCGCTCGCCGATCACGAATTTCTCACAGCATAGGGAAGAGGTTTTCATCCGTTTGCGGATCAGAGCCACATTGCTGGTCACATCTTCCGTGAACGCGTCGCGCGGTCCTTTAACGGACACTTCCGTGCTGGATTCTTCCGGAGTGCGGTTGGGGGGATTGGCGAGGTTTAAGGCATACACCAGCCCCGCCTCGGTGAAGAAGAGGACCAGTTCCCCACCATACACCCTAAGCATGATCGATTCCATCAGATTCGGACCCGCCATCGGATGAAGCTGCAGCGTCTTGCTTTGGTTCAAGCTGTCGGAATCGAAGACGGCCAGCCGTTCCAGCATCGCATGGAGATGGGGAAGCACCTGCTCGTTGATGCGCTTCGCATCGGCCAATCCCTCGCAGTACATAAGCAGGACCGGTATAGGGTTGTCCTCACGGCCATAAACGTATGATTCAATGACGACATCGGCCGAATTGGCGAACATATTGCGCAGTGCCTGTTCATTGAATTCGGGAAGCGTTATATCTCTCATCCGGTCTTGACCTCCTTTCGCTTACCGGGCAGGAACGCCAGGATGAGGAGCAGCAATGTGACGAACAGATTCCAGCCAAGCGACGACGGAAAATACCAGGTAGTCAATTGACGCAAAAAGGTCATATCGCTGATTGGAATTAACGCGACCGCCGTGGTCAGCAAGGAAAGCCCGATCAAAAAAAACGTTTTGCTTCGTGGCCGTTCAATGCCCATGAGATCCACAATGAGCGCCAACATAAGCGAAATGCGAACGAACGATCCCGAGAACCATTGGTAGATGGAGAAAAAATCAAGGTGGGAGATGAACTTCCCGAGTGTCACCATCCGCCATTGCTCGAACGCGGGGAAGCGCAAGTCCGCCGCCTCGAACGGACCGAACATGGCGATAGCCCCGGTCAAGGGACCGACCGTTAGCCCGATCAGAATGACTGGCATCACGAGCAAGCCTCTATAGCGGACCGGAGTGGACAGATGGTGCTGCAGAATCAATATGAATACCAGCTCGCTCAGCCCTCCTATGGTGTAAAGTGCGGATTGCAGCATGGGAGAGTAGCCGTGCGTAAAGAGAGGGGACAGCAGGGAATAGTCCTTATATTTGATATTGGCCGTCATGACAAAGTAGCCAAGCACGACAACCAGAGGCAGCAGCAGCCCGGAAGTAATGCCGATCGCCCGGATCCCAAGTCTCGCTCCGATGCAGCAAAGCAACATGAACATGACTCCAGATACGGACTTTGGCGTAGCGGGCAAGTAGGTGACTTTCGTCCAGGTAATCGTATCCCTTAAGGAGACGATCGCGTTCAGCAAGCAATAGACCGCCATTACCAGCATGAATACCTTGGAAGTAACGGTTCCGGCTTGCTCCTTCACCCAATCCGTCAGCTTACGGCCCCCTTTGCGCTTTGTAATGACATAGATAAGACTGGACCACAACAGGACAGGGACAAGCGCCGCCGACGCCCCGATCCATGCATCTCGTTTCGCCACTTGCAGCAAGACGGGGATTAATATTACATGGTTGGAAATGCCGATGGAGAGCGTCAGGATAAAGTACATTTGCAGCGCGGTTATAGTTTTGACCCGATACATAGCCGGCACCTCCTCCTGTAATCTTCTAGGGCACACATGATCCCGGATAGGTTTTCCATGGGAGGCCTAATGTATGTAACCGGCATCCATGGGCAAACGCAAAAAAGAGCCGACCCGAATGCCTTGTAAGGCAATAGGCCAGCTCACTATAGGTTCTGAATCTGTTATAAAAGGCCGGGACGACTGTACTTCCTCGCATGCAGCAGCTTGGAGATCGTCATGTCGATCGGGCTGCGTTCCTGGTACTGCGGAAGCACGACAATGGTGTCCGGAAGCGATCCTTCTGTCAGGCTCCCGTTCTCCGAGTCCCAGCTCCCGAACCCGATCAATTGCTCGCAATCGTAGGCCGCGATGACCCGCATCGTATCAGGGGTTCGATCCGGGAACCGTTCTGGAGCTGCCGATCCGCTTTGCTGGAGGAGATCGGCCAGCTTCATCGGATCGGGAAGGCGGTTATCGAAATGAATGACCATCACACATCACCTCGCTTGAAAGGTACTCTCTTATAATTATGCATAATTGCGAATTTTAATGCAAGTCATTATACATCTTATTTTATTTTCGTTATAATGGGGTCACTTACACTCTGATGCTATTTTGCGAGGGAGACCACGCCTCTGATGCAAAAAGAATTGAACCTCCACAATGAGCAAGCCTGGAACCGGCATGCATACGAAGCCTGGGTCGCCCGCTTCGGCACCCCCGAAGAAGCGGCGGCTCGCATGAAGGCGGATCCGGGCGCCCGGATCCGCTCTTTCGCCGGGCACATGGGCGACTTGCGCGGCAAGAAGGTCGCGAACCTGCTCGGCTCGCACGGCGGCAAAGCGGTCCCGATGGCGCTGCTCGGCGCCTCTGTGACGATCGTCGACTTCTCGGCCGCGAATGCCCGCTATGCCAGCCGGCTCGCCGAGGCGGCCGGGGTCCCGATCCGTTACGTCGTCGCAGACGTGCTGGAGCTGCCCGCCGAGGAGCTGACCGGCGATTACGATTTCGTGCTGATGGAATTCGGCATCCTTCACTATTTTCTCGACCTCGCTCCGCTTATGGCGACGGTCGTTCGGCTGCTGAAGCCGGGGGGCAAGCTCATCCTGCAGGATTTCCACCCGGTTTCCACCAAGCTGATCCAATCGCGCGGCACGACGGCCAACATCCGCAAGCACAAGGTGACGGGGGACTACTTCGACGCTTCGATCGAAGAAACCGAGGTCGCCTACGCCAAGTTCGTCCCAGGCTCCGAGGGTGCTTCGCTTCCGAAGGTGAAGCTGCGCAAATGGACGCTCGGCGAGATCGTCACCGGCGTCGCGAGCTCCGGCCTCCACGTCGAGCGGCTGGAGGAGGAGCCGAACGCCTCGTCGGACGTATTCGACAAGGGGATCCCGAAGACGTTCACCCTCGTTGCACGGCGTTTGTAGCCGGAACACCTACAGCCGTCAGGACGATCCTGACGGCTGTCGGCGTTTCAAAAGCGTATTATCAGCATTGGATCGCCATCTTGCCGTCCATCTTGTAAGGCAAAACTTACAAATAAGCCTAATCCCCTAACAAGGTATGACCTGTTTGGGCCGAATGGAGTTGTATTGTAAGGCTAACCTTCGTTAATAGTACTGTGTACTTGACTATTAACGAAGGTTAGCCTTACAAACGGGCGAAATCCGCTAAAATGGCGGGATTTTAGTCAAGTTCCCCTGCTTATTTGTAAATTTAGCCTTACAACGAGCGAGTACGTTTTCTACCCGAAAACCTCAAGGATGCCGGGGGAGTTTCGTGTAATTCGATTTTGCCGACTTGGGAGACGCAACCGAAACGCTCATGGGGATGCAACTCGATTTTGCCTATTTAGAACGCATTCTGACGGAGCTAGGGCTCCAATAGGGAGCTCCAATTCGACAAAATCGAATTAGAACTCCATCGGAGTCAAGCTGCCCTCGTGCAATTAGGCGAAATGGAACTACAGCTCGCCATATGCCCAAGTTCAATCGGAATTCAAAGATTTGCAGCAACCGATGAAACACTACTCCTTTCTCAACAATCTGAGTTTTCCCCACTCTCGTCGAGCGAACCCCCCGCTGCCCCGCAGCGCGCAAAAAAGCCCCGGCCAATGGCCAGGGCTTCGTACGTTAATAATCCGCGGGGCCCGGAAAGAGCCGCTACTCCCGCTCCCCAAACGCCGTGTACACATTCGGCAGCTGCACGGTGAAGCGCGAGCCGTGGCCGACCCGGCTCACCGCCGAGATCGCGCCGTGATGCGCCTCGACGAGCGCCTTCGCGATGCTCAGGCCGAGCCCGACGCCGCCGCTGAAGCGGGAGCGCGATTTGTCCGCCCGGTACAGGCGGTTGAAGATGTAGGGCAGGTCGTCGGCCTGGATGCCGATGCCCGTGTCCTCGCACATCACGAAGGTCGAATCTTCCGACCAATCTACCACGAGCTTGACGGTGCCGCCGCCGGATGTATATTTGATCGCGTTCAGCACGAGATTGGTCACGACCTGGACGATTTTGTCCCGGTCGACCTCGGCGTAGCACGGCACGTTCGTCGGCTCGAACAGCAGCCGAATACCTTTCTCCCGCGCGAGCGCCTTGTAGTTGTTGTACACCCGCCGTACGAGCTCGGTCATGTTCGTCCTCCGGACGTTCATCGTGAACCGCGCGGCTTCCGCTTCCGACAGCCGCTCCAGGTCGTTGACGAGCCGCGACAAGCGCACCATCTCGTCATAGATGTCCTGCAGCCGCTCGTTGTCCGGCTCGAACAGCCCGTCCACGATCGCCTCGACCTGCGACAGGATCGAGGTGAGCGGCGTCCTCAGCTCATGCATGAAATCCTCCATCAGGTGATGCCGCCAATCCTCCTGCCGCTTCAGCTCCGCGGTCATGTCGTTCAGCGTGATGGCCAGCTGGCGCACTTCTTCCGGCCCTCGGACCGCGATGCGCACATCCCGCTTGCCTTCCCCGATCTGCGTCGCCATCGAGTAGACGTGCTGAAGAGGCTGCGAGAGCTTGCGGGAGATGAGCAGGCTGAACACGATGGCGGCCGCCACCACGGCTCCGATCAGCAGCTTCGTCCTGGAGCGGACCATGTCCTGGAAGCCCTGGAACGCCGGATCGAGCTCGCCCTTCTGCGCCATGTTCGACAGTACGATCGTCCCTTGCACGTCGCCGTTCAGTACATAGGGCGTCTCCCGCCTCACGTCGTCGCCCGGCTCCCGGTCCGCCTTCGCGAACGTATCGAGCCACGCTTCCTTGCGGTCCTTGCTCTCGTACCGGAGCAGCACGCCGTATAGGATCGCTCTTCGTTTCAGCCATTCCTGCTGGCTGTCCTGCAGCGGTCCCGCGCCGATATGCTCCCGCCTCATGTCGTCGATGAGCAGGAAGGCGGTCTTCTCCAGGTCCCGCGACTTGAAGCTGTCGAACAGCTGATTCCAATTCATGTTGTAGAGCAAGACGAGGAGAACGATGAAGACGGTGGAGAACGTAAGGAAGGCCAGGAACAAGATGACGTTCATCTTCCGCAGCAGCCGCAGCATTCTGGTCATGGCGCTTCTTCCTGAACGTCCGGGGCGAATGCGAATTTGTAGCCGAGTCCTACGACGGTGACGATGTACACGGGAGAGTTCGGGTCCGGCTCGATTTTTTTACGCAAATTTTTCACATGTGCATCGATCGCGCGTCCGTCTCCCTGGTAGCGGTAGCCCTGCACCTTGTAGCTCAGGTCGGAGCGGCTGAACACCTTGTTCGGCTCGGCGCTAAGCACCGACAGCAGCTTGTATTCGGTCGCGGTCAGTCCCGCGCGGTGACCCTGGACGGTCGCGTCCTTCTCCTCCGGCTTGATAATGAGCTGTCCGCGGTTGTACGGCAGCACGCCCGAGTCGGACCCGCCCGACTTATCCGGCCCGACCCGGCGCATCAGGGCATAGATGCGCGCGACCAGCTCCTTCGCCCGGAACGGCTTCACGATATAATCGTCGGCGCCCAGATTCAGGCCGCGGATCGTATCGGATTCCCTCGCTCTCGAGGTGAGCATGATAATCGGCACGCTTGACTTCTCGCGGATGAGCCGGCAGACGTCCTCTCCCGGAAGCCCCTCGAGCATCAAGTCGAGGATGATCAAGTCGTGCTGGCTATAATCGAACTTGGAGACCGCTTCATGCCCGTTCGGCGTGAAGTCGGTCTCCCAGCCTTCCTTGGCAAAATAGGCGATCAGCACTTCCCTTATTTTCGGCTCGTCTTCTACGATTAAAATTCGCATGACGGTCCCCTCCTGCTGCTGTATCCCAACTCATTCTGTCAGCGGGGACCGAATTCCTGCCAATCCCGCGCCGGCCGTCCGGAAAATGTCGAAAGCCGGCTTCCGCCTTATTCCACCAGCCCGGTCCGCTCTACGCTCTCGACGAACCATCGCTGCGCGAACAAGTACAGGATGAGCGGAGGCAGGATGATGAGGAACGAGCCCGCCATCTTCAGCGGCTCGTCGAACAGCGACGGACCTGTCTGCGCGGCCTGCTGCGTGATCGCCGCGTTGATCTGGGAGACGCCCATCGACAGCGGAACATCCTTCGCCCCGAGCAGGAACATGCTCGGCGTGTAGTAGTCGTTCCATGTCCAGACGAAGGAGAACAGGAACACGACGAGGATGGCCGGCCTCGACAGCGGCAGCATGACGCGCAGGAAGACGCGGAACACGCCCGCCCCGTCGATCCGCGCCGCCTCCTCGAGCTCCTTCGGCTGCGTGGAGAAGAACTGCCGGTAGATAATGACGAACAGCGCGCCCTTCAGGCCATGCCCGAACAAGGCCGGGGCGATGATCGGGTAGTACGTCTTCATGATGTGCAGCTGGCTCGCCGCGAGCAGCTCGGGCAGGATGAGCACCTGCTGCGGCACGACGAAGGTCAGCAGCAGGCAGACGAACCAGAAGTTCTTGAACGGGAAGTCGAGCCGGGCGAAGGCATATCCCGCCACGGCGCAGCTGAACGTCTGAAGCACGGCTACCGAGACGGAAAGCGTCAGGCTGATGCTGAACCATTTCGGATAGTGCAGCTTCGCCCACGCATCCTTCAGCGTTCCGGTGAACACTTGACGCGGCACCCAGCTGACGGAGGGATCGATCAGATCCCCCGCGTTTTTGACCATCGTCGTAATCATGTAGAGGATCGGATTCAAGTAGATGTACGCGATGTCGATGAGCAGCAAATACAGGAACAGCCGGAACAGCAGCCCTTTGTCCGCTTCCTTGCCCAGCACGACGTATCGGGTTTTCGTGAGCGTTCCCCGCAGCTTGGCGACACCCAGCGCCGGGCTCTTGCGGTCGGTTATGATTTTGGCCATATCGTGAGCCCCCTTTCTACGTCCGTGCCGCTTGCATGGAGCGGAAGACGCGGCTGAACAAGAAATAGACGATGCCTAAGAACACGAAGATGATGACGAAATAAATCCACGCAAGCGCGCTCGACATACCGTACTCCGACGTATTGACTTGGGACAAAATCGGGTTGCCCGGAAATGTGAACAAGTCGACCGTCGTGTAAATCAGGTTTAGCAGGATGAACGGCAGCATCGCAGGCAAGGTGATTTTCCAGAACGTCTCCCATGGATTCGCTCCGTCGATGCGGGCCGCTTCATAGACCGAAGGCGGAATCGTCTGGCGGCCGGCCAGGAAGATCAGAATCTGCACCCCGGAGTACCATAGGATGAGCACGAAGGAGTCCAGAATCCGCACGATCGGAGTCGCCCAAGTGCTCGGCAAGTAGGTCACGACCAGTGTCGCCAGGTTGTAGCGGCTCAAGAAATCGAGATTCCCTTCGCCCTGGACGATAAACTCGTTCACCACCTGCCCGGTCGTGAAGATAACCGGCAGGAAGAACACCGCGCGGAAAAACGTACGCCCCCAAAACCGCTGATTCAGCATGATCGCCACAAGCAGCGAGAACACGACGATGATCGGCAGCATGAGCACCGCCTGGCGCAGGAACGGGATGAGCAGGTTGTACAGCAGATCCGCGTTCTCGAACAAAATGTATTTGTAGTAGTACAGCCCCCGGTATTTCGTCGAGATCCCCGTGGCCAGTATCTTGACCTGGTGGAAGCTCATGTAAAACGAATACCCAAGCGGAAACACCATGAACAACAGAAACCCGGCGATCCAGGGAGCGATGAACAAGGAACCCTCGAGCTTGCGGATCGTAGTGGCTTTCATTTTGCGCTTCAAGCCGATCATCGCTTGTCACTCCCTTTCACGATCAGAAAGTCTTCCGGCTTCACGGTCTTATCTCCGTAGGGATAGGGGGTCACGCCGTAATTCACGACGATCTTCTTGCCGTTCGCGTAAGTGACCTCGCGCACTTGATCGGTCACAATCCGGTGGCCCACGATAAACTGGTCCTGTACATCGCCCAGCGCCTCGTTCCACATCTGGTACTCCTTCACCGCCGTCTCCTCCCAATCCCGATAAGCCGGACTATAGAGGAACATATGCTCGGCGTATTTCAGCTCCTCCGACGCGGCGCTTGTGAAGATGTAGCTCGGATTCGCCCCTTGCTCGATCGCTTGCAGGAAGCCCTGGCGGAACTGATCCCGTTCATTGGACGGATTCGCCGTATACGGAACGAGTCCATGCAGGACGATCTGGATGAAGGGAATGCCCGCTTTCGTAAATAAGTCCTTCGAATACTCCGAGCTGAGGTTGGCGATCGAGTCCGAGTATGGCGCGGCGTACATATTGGATCGGGTTGTGATCACCTTGCCGACCTCCTCGCGGAACCGCTGCAGGATCGATTGCTGGATCGCCCGGCTCTCGTCCCGCGCCGACCCGTACCGGTCGTTGAAGTCGCTTTGAAGCCTTTGGCCGAGGCCTTCGAGCTCTACCCCAGCAACGCCCAAGCTTTTGAAATAGGCGATGTCCTTCTCGATAATCTTCTCCTGGGTGAACTTCAGGCTGACCAGGTTCTCAAGCGGGGTTCCGCCCAAGTCCCGCAAGCCATGCCGCTTCTCGGAGAAACCGCCCGCTCCGTTCGTGTTGGACATGTAATCCGCCTGCAAATAGACCGGGATGTCGAACATATCCGCGAACTTGATGAACTCCTTCATCCCGCGGTCCCCGCCGAGCCGTCGATCCACGCTCGTGAGTCCGCCCGACTCGCCGATTCCGTCTTCCTGCCAGCCCCAATACCGGACTTGCATATTGTCGATGCCGAGGCCGTTCAACCGCTGCACCATCTGCATCGCTTCGGACGTCGTCGTAGCTTTCAAATACCGGCTGTTGATAAGCCCTTTGGCCGTGTCCGCGCCCAGAATGATCACATCCATCGGCACCTTCGACGTGCTCTTCGGCGGCAGCTTCTTGACCCCCGACGTCTCCATGAGATACTGCCGGTACCGCTCCGCCATGCCCACATAATCCGATTTGGCGCCGTCCAGCAGCAAATAGCGGGTTACCCGGTCCGAGTGGAAGCGGTCTTTCTTGTTGTACGTAATAAAAGAGCGGTTCTTCTCCCGGTTCGTCACTTGCTTGTACGAGGCCCGATAGTTCGCTTGGCCGGCCGTCCAGTTGTAGGAGCTGAAAACCCCGGATGGCGAAGCCAGCACTTCGGCGAATTCCGCCCCATCCTCCAGCACGGCCAGGAAGCTGCGATTCTCTTGCTTGGCCCCGAAGATCGGCATCCTCATGCGCTCGCGCGGGTTGTCGAGCGTCGTCGTCTTGAAGGCGATATCGTCTCCGTAGACCGCTTCCCGGTAAATCCGGGTCACATTCGAGCTGGTCGGATCGTATTGGATGAGCGCGCCGGATCCGTCCGGAATGAACATGTAGCCGTCCTGCCCCTCGGAGCGCTCCGCCCCGAAGAACGGATACAGCCGCACCCACAGCAGGCTCAGATTGCCTTCCTTCAGTCCGGCATCGACGATCCGCGTCGTGACGCTGTCCTTCTCCAGCTTGACCTCGACCGGGATCGACAGCTGGGCGGACGGCATCTCGAACGTTACGCGGAACCCGCCGTCGAACGTCTGCAGGTCCTTGATCGTCCCTTTCTGATCGAGCAGGTTCGATTCCTTCGGCTGCGACTTGTTCCCATTCAGGTCGATGTACTGGAACATGATCGGCGAACGCAGGTGCGTACGCCACAGCCCGGTCGTCGTATCTCTCATCCATTGGGCCGGATCGGGGTAGGAACGCCAGATGCGGCCGTCCCGTTTATCCTCGACGAGGAACTGGGCCGTCTTGGCGTCGAGCTTCAGGCGGAATTTCTCATTCTCGCCCACGGTCTTAAAGTTCGCCTCGCTCGGCAGCTCCTCGAGGCCCGGGTTGATTTTGTCCGCCCCCGGAGGATTGACCGCCGCTGCGGCCGTGGACCGGTCGATGGACTCGATCTGCAAGTGGGTCGCGACGAACGCCGCCACACCGCCTAGTATCAGTACGGTTACGATCCAGCGTATCGGGAGGCGAGCCAGGATTCGTCTTATCATCGCAGCCTCACCTCCTGGTACACTTCATAGACGAACGATTTCAGGTCGCTCGAGATCCCGAACGTGGTCATGAACAGCACCCCGACCATCGCGAAGGCAAAGACGCTGAACGCGATGTTGACGCTTGTCTCCCCGACCGTGTAGTTTTGCAGCGCCTGCACTTTCCAGAAGAACATAAGCGCGATCCAAATCAGCATCCCATTGTACAGATCTTTGTAGATAGCCACCTCCGACAACGTCATGACGTTCGAGAGAAGCGCAAGCGGAATGCCGATGAAGAGGAGCGGCACTAGCGCGTAGCTGCTCGCGATGAACACGTCCCGGAACCGGCCTTCCCCTCGATAGATCGAGCTGACGAAATAGTTGGAGACGACCCAGCCGATCCAGAGGACGGCGAATTGCAGGAACAGCATCGGCAAGTTCAACCGATTGGGGTTCCATGGATTGAACGGAAAGCTCGTGTACACCGCCGTAACGGCAATGGACCCGAAGACGAGGAGCAGGATGGCGAGCGCGCTCCAATAACTGCCCTTGTTCTCATACCGCAGCGCGGTGAAGCCGTCGATCGGATGGCGGACGATCGTGAACATCTGCTTCAGCTGCACGACGATCGGCCGGGTTGAACGCGTGCGCTCCTTCCAGGCCAATCTCCATTTCGTCTTCCGGGTGAAACGGTTGATCAGCAGGAACCCGATGCATACGGCGACTACACTGGTGGCGAGCGCGGAAAAGTGCGACTGGAACCACTTCAGCCGGATTTGCCAATACGCGTCCGAATAGCCGGACTTGCTGCCGCCCAGGTAGAAGTAATGCAACGCGTGCTCGTAGTCCGCTTTCTTGTATGCCGCTTTCCCCAGCCCGAGATGGGCCGGCGTGAAGAACACGTTCAGGCGCAGCACTTCCTTCCACGGCTTCTCGCTCTCCTCGTAGCGCCCTTCCAGCGTCAGCCGGTTCGCTTCGTTGACGAGCGCCCCGAATTCCGACAGGCGGAACACTTGAATCGTCCCTTCCTGTGTGTCGAGAATGTACAGGTCGTTCCGGGAATTCGAGTCGATTGCGGTCGGATTTTTCATCCGGCCGAGCTGTGTCGTCGAGTCCGGCGAAGGCCCCCCCCAGAAGTAGAGCAGGTTGCCGTTCGCGTCATACTGGCTGATCACTTTGTAGGAGCTGTCGATCGTCGTCATGTTGCCGTTCCGGTCAATGGCGACATCGATCAGCTGCGACTTCTGGTAGCCTTGGCCGGAGACGAATCTGCGCTCCCAGGGCCGCACCTCGCCGAACGTGCGAGACGCGCCGGCGTCATCCTTCTTGATCATGTTTTGCCCGCGTATGTTGAGCTTCTTCAGCTGATTCGAGCTAATATTCCCGGACGTCGTCGTATAGATGAACCCGTCCTTGTCTACCGCCACGCTGCTGATCGACCCGGGCAGCTTGCTCGTCTCGTTCTCGTACATTTTCTTCGTATACAGCTTGCGCTTCAGCTTGTCGAGCGCCGACAGCTCCGTTGCGTTCGCTCCATAGAAGCTCTGGAACTGGCCGTCCGGATCGAGCTGGAGCAAGCCCTGATAGCCGCCCAGCGTCGCGATGTACAGGAACCCGCGCTTGTCGACGACTAAGCGGATCGGATCGAACTTATAGCCGGCGGGGATGAACTTGGACTGCGGCTGCTTGAATTCCTTCACCAGCTTCCCTTCATGCGTCAGCCGCACGACCCGCTTGTTCCCGGTGTCCGCCACGTAGATGTCGCCCTCCGGACTCACGAACACCCCCTCCGGCTTGTTCAGCGGACTCTCCGGTACGGTCAGGAACCGCAGCCACTGGCCGTCGGGAGCGAACTCCACCAGTCGGTTGTTTCCCGTATCCGCGACGTAGATATGGTCCTGACTGTCAAGAAACACGTCCTTCGGCGTCAGCATCGGAGACGGCACCAGCGTGTCCGGCTTGTTCTTGTCCGGCGCCTTGAGTCCCGCCCCTACGACTCCGATCGGGGAATACGCCGGCTGCGTCCAGATGATGTGGCCGTCGCTGTCCTTCGAGTTCGTTTCGGCCCGCGCCCCCGCCGGCCAGGAAGTCAGCAGCAAGGCGCCGAGGAGGAGGACCGCCCCTATTGTGCGAAGCCCCGGCTTGGGCCGCTTTTCACATATACTCATCGGTTGCACCTCCCTTCTACTTCTGTCATTTGATGCCGGAATGGGCCATCGTCGCGATTACTTTCCGCTGGAACATCAGGAAGATCACGAAATTCGGGATGAACAGGATAAGCGCCGCCGCAGCAGCCGCTCCTTGACGCGCGACGGTGTTCACCAAGCCGGTCGTCAGCGTGGACAGGAAGAACGGGAACGTCTTCATCGCCTCATCCTGCATGTAGAGCGAGGAGGTGGTGATGTTGTTCCACGTGCCCTGGAACGACAGAATGGCGATCGTCGCCACCGCCGGCATACAGATCGGGATGACGATCTGCAGGAAGATGCGGATCTCCCTTGCCCCGTCTACCTTGGCCGCCTCGAGGAGCTCGTTCGGGACTTGATCGATGAATTGCTTCATCAGGAACACGCTGACCGGAGCCGCCAGGTGCGGCAAGATATGTCCCCAGTACGTATCGACCAGGTGCAAGTTCACTACGACGAGGTAGGTCGGGATTTGCACCGTCTCGGACGCGAACATGAGCGACAGCAGGATAACCGCGAACATCGCGCGATGCCCCGGGAATTTATGCTTGGAGATCGGATAGGCGCATAATGTGCTTACGACGATCGTCGCAGTGACTACGAGCACGGCAACGACCACGCTATTGAACAAGTACCGTGTGACCGGCACCACGGAGGAACTGGTCACGACGAAGAGCTCGATGAAGCTCTGGAACGTCGGGTTCCGGGCGAAAATGTTCGGCGGGTACACGAACAGCTCGCTGTACGGCTTGAGCGCATGGTTAAAGATGTAGACGATCGGCAGCAGCATGAACAGCGCGAACAGCGTCAGGAAGACGTACAGCACCTTGTCGAAGGCGGTCGTCCGCTTGAGCCCCGCCCGGCTCCGCAGCCGGATCGCCGCCGCGTTCTTCTTCAAACCTCTCATGATGGCGGCCATTATTCATCCCCCTTTGATCCGAACAACCGGAAGCCGAGCCGATTCGAGAGATACATCAGGACGAGCAGGAACACCGACACCGCGGCCGCGTAGCCCATCTCGAATCGAACTTCCCCGTAGTCTTGGATATGGCTGATCAGGAGCGTCCCGGAATACTCCGGTGTAGGGAAGACGCCCGACAGCTCCTGGCCGATTGCCCCTGCCTTGAACGTACCTACGATGGACATCACGGCGCCGAACAGCATCTGCGGCTTCATCGAGGGAATCGTGATGTACCAGATTTCCTGCAGCCTGCTCTTGATGCCGTCCAGCCGGCCGGCCTCGTAGAGCTCCTGGTTCACGCCGAGCAGGCCGGCGAGCATCGCGAGGAAGCCGACCCCCATGCTGGACCATAACGTAACGACGATCATCGAGTTCATGAGATACGCCTTGTCCGTAACCCATAGGATCGGTTCGTCGATGAAGCCCCAGTTCAGCAGGAAGCTGTTCAAGTAGCCGATCCGGTCCCCGGTCAAGAGCGGCAGCCAGACGATGCTCATGGCGATCCCGGCCGTGAGCGACGGGGTGTACATGGCGAGCGCGTACCACGTTCGGGCTTTCGCCGGCAGCTGCGAGATGAGCCAGGCGAGCAGGAACGCCGCGGCGTACCCGCCCGGGCCGACGATAAGCGCGAACTTGATCGTATTCGGCAGGGCGTATTTCAGGAAAATCAGATCCTGCGACAGCAAATATTGAAAGTTGTCCCAGCCGATGAATCGCGGGGACTCGATCGCATTGAAATACGTGAAGCTGAGCGCGATCGCCAGCAGGACCGGCACTAGAATGAACGCAATGAAGCACAGTAGGAAAGGAGCTATGAACGCATACGAGAGCCGGTATTTCCAGAGCAGCTTCAGAAACCGGGTGATCCGGACGGATAACGGCTCCGAGTCCCGGCCCGATTCCCGCCTGTCAATCGGCTGTGTCAGATGATTAGCGGACATACGGGTTCACTCCTTCCCAAGGCTGAGTCACTTGCGGCAGATCGAGCGTACGCAGCACTTCGCCCACCGAGTTCACGAAGCCGAATTCCTGCTGCTTGCGCACCATCTCCCTGTCGAGATTGGCGATTGCTTCCTCGAGCGATTCCCGGTCGTTCATACCGTTCACTACGGTCCGGTTCCAGGCGTTGCCCAGTTCGCGCGTCAAGAAATAAGAGCCGGGCAAGTTCGGAATTTCCTTGTACCAACGCCACTGCTCCAGGATGACCTTCAAATCGTCCTTCGGCCAAGGCAGCTTCGTGAAGGCATCGATGTTGGCCGTGCTCCAGCGGAACGCGATGCCGTTGAACGCCTCCAGATCGGTCCCGTACCGCACCTGCGTATCGGAGGAGACGAGCCACTTGAGGAATTCCCACGACTCCTTCGGATGCTTCGAAGACTTGTAGATGAACCCGGTCGTCTGCCCGCCGGCCGCCCAGCGCGCTACGGTGCCGTCGGCCTGCTTCGTGCCCGGCATCGGGGCGATGCCCCACCAGCCGGCCAGCTCCGGCGCCGCTACGGTCAGCTGTACGTAAGTGTTGTAGTCGGCGACCCCGATCGGGAAATCTCCCTTGCGGAAGTGCTGGAAGAAGTTCGGTACTTGTTTTTCCAACGCATAAATGTTGAACAGATCGGTCCATTGCTTGAACCCCTTAAACGCCTCGGGCACGTTCATCGCCGAACGCATGCCGTCCTTACTGAAAAACTCCGCTCCGTTTTGGTAAAAGAAAGGCAGGCTGTCCGTCGGCGGCATATAGAAGTTGTATCCGTTCTGCTGCAGGGTAGGCAGCATGTTGTACACATCGGTCCACGTGTCCGGGATCGTCAGGCGGAGCCGGTTCAGAATATCCTTCCGGTAGAACAGCACCTTGAACGACTGGGTCTCCGGCAAGGCATAGTAGCCCTGGTTGTAGTAGAACGGCAGCATCGCGCCCGGGGCGAACTGCTTCGCCACCTGCTGGAAGTCCGGGAACTGCGACAGATCCAGCAGTGCGTTTCGCATCGCGAAGTCCGTCGACTTGTCCTGCGGCTGCCCCAGTGCCACGTCCGGCGACAATCCCGCCGCATTCGCGAGCACGAGCAAATTCTCATTCGGCAGCAAATTCACCTTAACCCGGATTCCGGTTTGCGGCGTGAACGATTCGTTCACGAGCTCCTGCAGCAAGTTCACGTAGTCGCGGCTGCGGTTCACCCATACGTTCAACGTGTCTTCGTCCACCGTGTTGATATCTTCCTTGCGGATGAACGAGTAGATGAAATTACGGACCGATCCGCTGACCCGCTGCCAAAGGTTCGCTTCCATCTTCGGCAGCGAGCCGCCGGCCGGCTCGATATAGATCTGATCGAGCTGGAGCGGAGAGCGGACCAGTACCTCCCGAATGCCGCCGAGGCGTTCGATCATCGAGGAGATGTCGTCCATGTGGTACGGAATTTCGTTCGGATGCTTGAGGTAGCCGGCCAAGTCCTGCAGCGCCGTCTCCATCGTCTGCACCGTGTTGTCCCGCGCCTTGTTCGCTTGCAGCATCATATCCTTCATCTGGGTCAGCTGCGCCTTCGCTTCCTCCAGCTGCTTGGGCAGCTCGGGGAATTCGGCGTCCACCTTCCATGTTCGGTTTTTGTCCACCTGCCCGCCATTCATCGCTCGAATCTCTTCATCCACCTGACGCAACAGGTTAATCACCCGTTCGCCCTGCACGATGATCGGCTGGAACGGACCGACGGTTGCCGTCATGCTGAGCGTGTGTGTACCCTTCTCGAGATAAAATTGAAATGCCTCTCCGTTCTCCTGACTGAGTACCGCGCCTTTCCATTTGAACGAATAGGGGAACCGGTATTCGAGCAGCTCCTGGAACGGGACGTTCCCGTCGATCGCGATAGTGCGGAACACCGCTTTGTTCGACGCGAAGCCCTGGAACGAGCGCATGGCGATCTTGTACATGCCGCTCTCCGGCACCTCGAACGTCCACGCCGCGGACTGGCCGCCCGTCGCCCACCGGTCGCCCCCGAGCGTGTTGAACCGGATGTAGCCGCTCGTCTTCGGGAGGCTTAGCGGGTCTTGGTTGGCGACCATCTGGATGCCGAGGTCGTTTTTCCACGATGCCTGCTCCGCCTGGATGACCGGTACGGCTGCAGACGGGTTCGCATTGCTCGACTTACTCGCGGCCTTCGCCTGCTCGTAGTTCGGCAGCGAGGCCGGAGGCTTCAGCGTAAGCGCCTCGATGACGATCGGCGTCGAACCGGATATTCTCAGCTTGTGCTTGCCTTTGCCCAGGTACCACTGGAATGGGGTGCTGTACCCGCCGGCCGCATCCATGAGCGGCTCATTCATCCATTGCTTCAGCTCAACCGGTCTCGGCCGGATGTCGTCGCCGTTCGCCGCTTGCTTGAGCGGGAACTCGTCTTTGAATTTCCGCCGGAAGGTCAATGCCCTCGCTTCGCGAAACGGGTACTGGCCATCGATCTGCATCCCGAGCACCGCCGGCTGCCGGCCCACGGACTGGGTGGACGCTTGGTTCGCCTCGTTGTACGGATGGTAGGCGAGCGCCATTTCGTACAAGCCGTCTTGGGCGATGTCGACTTCGTATTCGATCCAATTGTCCCGGTCGCTCTTCCAGACGAGAACGCCGGATTTGCCTTCGTAGCTGCCTTCGGCCGCCAGCTTTTGGGGCGCTTGCGCGGTCAGCGCCGTTCCCGGGATGCGGATGGCCGCTTGCGAGGCCGGCTTATAGCCTTTTTGCCGCCAGTCGGCCAGCACGTCGCCGTAGTAAGGGCCTAGCTCGTCATTGAGAGCGAGGGACGGCTTGTCGGCTGAGGCGGCCGTCGTTGCCGGAGGATCGGCTGCGAAGGCCGGCGTGATCGGCGCCGTGTAGCTGTTGCCCGAGACGAGAACGGCCGCGGCCATCGCCAGCATCGCGACCGGCCGCCAAAGGGGCCATTTGCTGCTCATATGTGTTCCTCCCTCGGTCAATCGATTAGGCGGGCGCCCGTATCCACGTCGAAATACAACGCCTTGCTCATGTCGACGGCCACTTCCAGCTTCGTATCTTCGTCATACATATTTCGCGGGTGCACGCGCACGACCAGGTTCGTCTTATTGCCGATGTCCAGATAAGCGTACCGGTCCGCCCCCATCAGCTCGCTGAGCAAGTGAATGCCAGGTATGATCGCCTTCGGGAACGCTTGGAACATGATCTCCTCCGTGCTGGCGTTCTCCGGCCGGATGCCGAGCAGGACGACCTTGTTCACAAGCCGCTTGTCGCGGAGCTCGGCTGCTTTCCCCTGCGGAATCTCCAGGGCGAAGCGGTTCGTGTGAAATTCCAGCCGGCCCTCGTGCTCTTCGAGGCGGCCCTGGATGAAGTTCATCGGCGGGGAGCCGATGAAGCCGGCCACGAACGTGTTGACCGGGTTGTTGTAGATTTGCTCCGGGGTGTCGACCTGCTGGATGATGCCGTCCTTCATCACGACGATCCGGTTGCCCATCGTCATCGCTTCCGTCTGGTCGTGCGTCACGTAGATCGTGGTGACGCCGAGCTGCTTGTGCAGCTTGATGAGCTCGGTGCGCATCTGCACCCGCAGCTTCGCATCGAGGTTCGACAACGGCTCGTCCATGAGGAACACCTCCGGCTCCCGGACGATCGCCCGGCCGAGCGCGACCCGTTGGCGCTGGCCCCCGGACAGCTGCTTCGGCTTGCGTTCGAGGAAGGGCTCGATCTCGAGGACGCGGGCGGCTCGCTTCACGCCGGTGTCGATCTCGTGCTTCGGCATTTTGCGCAGGCGCAGGCCGAACGCGATGTTCTCGTACACCGACATGTTCGGGTACAGCGCGTAGTTCTGGAACACCATGGCGATGTCCCGGTCCTTTGGCGGCAAGTCGTTCACGAGCTTGTCTCCGATGTAGATCTCGCCCTTGCTGATGTCTTCGAGCCCTGCCACCATGCGGAGCGTCGTCGACTTCCCGCACCCGGACGGGCCTACGAATACCATAAACTCCCGATCGTGGATTTCCAGGTTGAAATCTTTCACGACGGGCTGCTTGTCTTTTCCGTACATCTTGAATACGTGGTTGAATAAAATGCGAGACATGCTGGCAAACCCCCTCCTCATTCACGGATGGTAACGCTTTCGTGCTTCTACCATCATTGTAAGGGGGGGCGTATGAATTTGGTGTGAAGGTTGTGTGGAAAAGCTGTAAACTTGGCGCGTCAGTTTGGCGCTCGTACCGGGCATGGCGATGGGCTCCGACCGCTGTTGAAATCGTTTCGCTTGGATTGTATGGTTGCTAGGGTTGCGACACGATTTCAAAGGCGGACGCTAGCGCTTCTCCGCTCCATCGCCATGCCCTCTTCGGTGCCGGCTTTTCCTCGTGGGAAGGGGGTAGTAGAAAGATTGGTTACTTTAAGGGCGGGTTCGTCCGGGGCTCTCAGTTAGTGTGGAATTGCGGCGACAAGCTTTAGAACGGCGCAGGGCCGATTCTAGAGTTTAACGCGTTGCACTTCCCTCCACTTCTCGTATTAACAAATTGGGCCGCCTTCTTACGGCGAGCGGGTGATAGGTAAAGCCGATGGGCATCCCCTGAAGCTCGAGCCAGCTGCCTCGCAAATCCTTGACACTGGCATTCTCCTTCTGCGGGAAGAGGGCTTCGGCCACGATATTTCCAAAGCCAAATAATACAAGAGGCTGCTTCTGGTGGAGCTGCAGCTGTAAATGAGGAAGACATGCCGCTCTTGCCTCGGGCTTATTGTAAGTACGCGTCGGTCGGCATTTGAGCAAATAGGTGACATAAACCGAATCTGGCGCGATCCCCGCTTCCCTCATGCCGAGTTGGAGGGTTTCTCGGGTACCGCATAGGAACGAATTTCCTTCCCGATCTTCCCGGGCTCCCGGATTACAGAATCATCATTAGCGTGGCGCTTGGATTTCCTTCCCCCCAAATGACACGGGTCCGCTGCCGGGATAGTTCGCAAAGCTCACAATGCCGAATCCCTTCGGGCGCTTGTTCTTCAGGCAAGATAATAAAGGGATGATCCATTTCCGTGTCGTGCAGCTCCTTCTTCCAAATCACACATCATGAATCCATTATGCCCAACCGAAACAAAAACTTGCCGCGTTTTCCAATTCATCCGGTTTCACGTTTCTTTCAACCATCCCCGACCACTGGGCATCTTTCTATGGTATAATCCTAGATGGCATTGCCGTATGAAGAAGTCGTGTATCCACATGTAAGGGGTTGAGATAAAGTGCAAGTAAGCGGTTTAAAAATGCGGCAGGAACCGCGCGGAGCCCGGACTGTCGTAATGGTGTTGGCGTTTCTTCTGATTGCCGCGGCGGGTTTATTGTATGTCAAATGGTGGCCGTATTATCATAAAGCGTTAACGGCGGCGGACACCCATTCGATCGGCAAATCGATTCTTGGGGAATCGGCCGCGCACGCCGGCACACCGACGTGGAAAGACGCGGTCGGATACGCGGAGACCTATTTCAAATCCGTCTGGAAAGCGGCCGTACTCGGCATCTTGCTGGGCTCGCTCGTGCAGGTGCTGATTCCTGTACACTGGCTGCTCCGCCTCTTTGGCAAATCGAATTTCGCGAGCGTGCTGTGCGGAGGTCTCGTGTCGCTTCCGGGCATGATGTGCTCCTGTTGCGCGGCCCCGATCGCCGCGGGATTGCGGCGCAAAAACGTGTCGGCTGGCGCGGCGCTCGCGTTCTGGATCGGCAATCCGGTGCTCAATCCGGCGACGCTTGTGTTTATGGCGTTCGTGCTGTCCTGGAAGTTCACCGTGCTGCGCATCGTGCTGGGCATTCTGCTGACGTTGGGCGTTGGTTTTATAGCCAACCGGATGATGAGAGGCCAAGAAACGGAAATGAAGCCGGACCTGCTGATTTCCTCCGCAGCCTCGCCGGAGTCGTCGACGGCCTCCTTCTGGAGCCGATGGATGAAAAGCCTTGGCCTCATGCTGCTGCAGGTCGTGCCGGCTTATTTGATCGCCGTGCTCGTTCTGGGCGCAATGAAGGTTTGGCTGTTTCCGCTGTCGGTCGGGTCCGGTGCGCTCGTGGTCCTGCTGTTTGCAGTGGCCGGAACGCTGTTCGTGATTCCGACGGCGGCGGAAATCCCGATTATCCAATCGTTCCTCGCTGCCGGCATTGCAGCCGGCCCAGCGTCCGCGCTGCTGCTCACGCTGCCCGCGGTCAGCCTGCCGTCGCTTCTGATGGTGTCGCGGTCTTTCCCGCGCAAAATTTTACTGCTCGTGCTCGGAGCGGTCGTCGCAACGGGGATCGTCAGTGGGTGCATCGGCGCTCTTTGGCTATAAGACTCTCGAAGGTAAATAAGCAGTAACGCGGCAAAAAGGGACGAGACCTGACGGTTTCGCCCCTTTTTAACTAATCATCCAATCCCTTGCCATTGAGAATTTGCTGTATATATTTATCAACCCTAGACTCTCGAGTTTTGGATTGCTTGGGCTGCGAAAAATAAAAAATGTAAGCTCTTTGCCGTCCCGGAGTCAACGCTTCAAAAGCTGTCTTTAATCCAGGGAATTCATCCAATTTATTTTGAAATTCTTCAGGGATTACGAATTCCGACGTCTTCTTAAAATTCACTTCCAAGCCGGCTTTTTCAACTTCAACGGCTTCATAAATATAGGCTTTCAAGATGGTTTCCATCTCAATTATTTCTTGAACATTGGTGAACCGGATCTGGCGCGCCGCCTGGACATTCTCCGTTTGTTGGATTAGAATCCCATGGGGATCCTGCAACAAGGCGCCTTTGTGAAACAGCAGCGCACAGTATTCTTTAAATCCATGGATTAAAACGATGTTTTTGTTCTCAAAGGTGTAACAAGGATGCATCCACTTAAAATCTTCCGTCAGGTCACAGTCAAGAACGATATTTCTCAGCTTCTCAAATTCTTCCTTCCACTTTTTGGCTTTACGCAAAAAACCGTCAACCTTCGGATTCATTCTGCTAGTGGTCATCAAAGAACACTCCCCTTTCACACAGCCTATTATAAAAATAAAAAACTGCCGGGACAATCCCCCGGCAGTTCCTGCGTGCATCAATCGGCTTCGCCGAAGATGCCCATGCTCAAGTAACGTTCGCCGGTGTCCGGCGCGATGCACAACACCCGCTTGCCCGGGCCGAGCCGCTTCGCGGCCTGCAGCCCGGTCCAGACGGACGCGCCGGCCGACGGGCCGACGAGAATGCCTTCCTTCGCGGCCAAGTCCCGCGCGGTCTGGATCGCGTCCTCGTCCGCGACCTGAATGATGCGGTCGTAGACCGACGTGTTCAAGATCGGGGGCACGAACCCGGGGCTCGTCCCCACTAGCTTGTGCGGCCCCGGCTGGCCGCCGGACAGGACGGGCGACCCCTTCGGCTCGACGACGAGAATCTCGATGCCGGGAATGAGCTCCCGCAGCACTTCGCCGGTGCCGGTGATCGTCCCGCCCGTGCCCGACGTCGCGACGAACACATCGAGCCGGCCTTCCGTCTGCTCGTAGATTTCCCGGGCTGTCGTCAGCCGGTGGATGTCCGGGTTCGCCGGATTCTCGAACTGCTGCGGGATGAAGCTCCCCGGGATCTGATCCCGCAGCTCCTCCGCCTTGCGAATCGCGCCAGGCATCCGCTCCGCTGCAGGCGTCAGCACGACTTCCGCGCCGTAGGCCTTCAGAATGTTGATGCGCTCCTTCGTCGAGTTGTCGGGCATGACCATAATCGCCCGGTACCCACGGGCCGCGGCGTTCATGGCCAGTCCAATGCCGGTGTTCCCGCTCGTCGGCTCGATGATGGTGGCGCCCGGCAACAGCAACCCGTCCTCCTCCGCGCGGACGATCAAATTAAAAGCCGCCCGGTCTTTCACGCTGCGGCTCGGGTTGAAATATTCCAGTTTCACGATCACTTCCGCGTCGTGCTCTCCCACAAGACGATTCAGCTTCACCGCAGGGGTATCCCCGATCAAAGCTGTAACGTCGTTCACCAGTTTCCGGCTCATCCGAATCCATCTCTCCTTTACTGCCCCCCATTATACCACACAACCAACCGCTTTACCTCTGTAAGTTTATCGGAATAACCCTCTTTAGGACGCGTGACTACCCCGCCCAGCGACCAAATGCTTACGCATAAACCACCACGCCGCGATCGGCGAGCTTCCGATCCCAAGCAGCAGCCAGTTGATCGAAGTGGGCGACCCATGAGTCAGCGTAATGACGAGGATAAACACAAGCGTGCCTGCCATACGCCCGAGGTTCAGCCCTACCTCCCGCATGACGACGTATTCGACGCGCTGCTTCGCGCTTTCTTCGTCCCGCCCGATCAGATCGAATACGGAAGAAGTCATCGGAATCGTGTAGAGCGGGATGAACAGGGCGGTGCCGATGCCGAACACTAACAAGGTCGAATACCGCACCGACCAGAAAAATGGCAGGATCACCGCGATCATGACGACAACCCCGACGAGCATCGCCCACTTGCGGGTTCGCGGCTTGACGAACCGGCCGGCCACCATGAAGCTCACGAGCGCCAAGGCCGAGGTAATCAAAGAAAAATTCCCGATGTTCATTTCGTTCTGCGTGGCGATATAGATCAAGAGACCGATGATGAACCCGAAGACCCCTTCCCGAACCCCTTGTGCGAACAGGGCAGCGAACACGGGACGCCAGGCTTCCTCGCTCCTACGCAAAATCCGGAACGCATGCAGCCAGTCATAGGTGCCTTCTACTTTGCGCTTTTTCAGAAAAAAACTGGCCACAACCCCCAGGACGAATATCCCGAGCGACACGGCAAAAATCCATCGGTACCCGGTCGTTCCAGGCAGCCGCGAAATCACGAAGCCGGAAACCCAGGGAGCGATCATCCCCGCCCCGGAGCCGAGCAAACCCGCCCACCCGTTAAACCGGTCCCGGTTGTCACGATTCGTAATTTCGAAATACACCACATTGAACGCGAGCCAGAAAAAACCGGAGGCCAGCCCCTGGACCACCCCTAGCAATAAGATCCAATTGATCGCCGACCGCCCGAGCAGCAGCACGAGCAAGTAAAACACGGCCGACACCGCTACGCCTAGCCGCAGGGCGTTCATTTTGTTCCCTTCCTTGACCCACTTCCCGGCCAGCCAAAACGTGATCGCCATCGTCACCTGATGGGAGAACGCGAACCAGCCGATCAAGGCGAAATCGTTCTTCACCTTCCACAGATAGACGTTCACGAACGTTCCGGACAAGGCGTTGGCGGCGGCGAACAAGCCGTTCACGAACAAGAGCAGCCATGCTTGGCGGTCCAAGTGGGCGCGGGGCTTTTTCCCCCCCGCAGCGGGCGCAGCCTCGAGATCGCGGTTGTGAAAATAATTGGGGGTCGGCGTTTCCCCGGACCGGGTTCCCCATTTCGAGCGTGCGCGGTCTTTCGTCTGCATGAAAATCACCTAGGTTCTGTTCGGATTGCCAGCCATTCGGCGACTTTCTATAACGTGCCCCGCGCGGCAAGTTGACATGCACTAGGAATCAGCCATTGTCAGCCATTCCCGTTACGCGATCCTTCCAGTTCGAACAGCGTAAGCTCCGGCCTGCTTCCGAGCCGGATCGGCAAATGCACGTTGCCCAAGCCCCGACTGATGTAGAACGCCCTACCGCCGTCCAATCGTTTCAACCCTACGTGATATTTTTGGGCTATGCCGTAGCTCCACCCGAGCAAGCGAATTTGTCCCCCGTGGGTGTGGCCGGCCAGCAGCAGATCGTAGTCGATCCGTTCCCTGCGCAAAAAGCGAACGATCCCCGGGGCATGACCGAGGGCGACAATATAAGCCGCCTGCTCGTCGGCCGGGACGTGAACCGGCTTCTCGTTGCCGTAGAAAGAGTTGTCGAATCCACAGACAGCCACTCGGCCGCCCGGGGTGGGAATGACCGTATAGGCGTTCTCCAGCACGACGATCCCCGCGTGCCGGAGCTGCCGCATCGTCTCCTCATAGTGCTCGCGCGGGTACATCATTTTGCGAAGAAAGCGGTATTCGTACCACTCGTGATTGCCGGGAATGAAGACGATCTGCCCGCACCGGATTCGGCTGAGTTCCGCGATGACGCGCGCGCGTTGGGTGAGGCGGTTCGTCAAATCTCCGGTGATCAGCACGACATCCGGCTCCAGCCGATTGACCTGATCGCTAATCGAACCGTTCCAGAACCGGGTCTTCCCATGCAAGTCGGACAGCTGGACGAGGCGGACTCCCGCTTCCAGCGGAGAGGGGAGCGACACCCGGACAACATCCACGACCCATGTCTGATACACCCAAACGACCAGCGCGATCACCGCAGCTACGAGTAGGGCGGCAGCGGCCACCGTAATTTCCGTGCCTGACAAAGAGCAACTCTCCTCTCTGAACCTCCAAAACATGATGCAGGCCTTAAAAAAACAGAACCGCTTTGCTTCCTCAGGGAAGCCAAAGCGGCTCTGACTTGTCTTACTCCTGCTCTTGCCCTTGCGCCGTTAGCTGCTGTACGAACTGGATGCGGTCGGAATCCGTCAGCTTCATCTCGACTCGGAAGCAAGCGGGGCAGACGAAGGCATCCAGCTCGAGCTTGCCGTCCAGGATCGGCCGTTTCCAGGCCGACAGCGTGTCCGGCTGGTTCACGAGCGGGCTGGGCGGCAGCTTGCCCAAGTGCAGCATCTCCACTCCGCACACGCCGCAGTCGGCGAACACGTCCTGACGGTCGAGCAAGTGTCTCGTGGCGGTCTCATACGAGGACAGCGTATAGAGCCCTCCCGTGCCGGACCGGCCTCCAGCATGAGCGGCGTCGGTCTCGTCCGTCTCGTCGAGTTCGTCCGGGGACTCCGCCTCATCGTCATCCTCGACCGCATACTCGTCTACATCATCGTCCGTATCGCTCAACCGGATGCTGCGGTAATCGGATAGCTCATTCTGGCAATGCGGGCACTGCTCCTCCGGGCCCAACTCCTCATCCCAGACGATCTCCGTCTGGCACCACGGACAAATCGCAATCTCACGATCGTTCATGCCGGAAGCCCTCCTTCGAGACGAGTTCACACTCGCTTTATTTCATTAAATAGTACACGCCCACGCCAAAAAACACAAGCGCCAGCGCGAACAGCGTTCCCCATAAATATTTCATGAACTTATGTCACACTCGCTCCGATAACGTAAGATAAAGCGACCGAGAGGATCATCGACAGCAGCCCGACGGCCCGGTTATCCCGCTCGATCTCCTGGTCGATCTTGAACACAGGGGTCAGGAATTCAAAGATAAAGTAAGTCACGAGCAGCAGCACGAACCCGAAGCTCGCCCAAATCAAGGAATGCAGAATCGTGTCGTTGTTCAGAATGGCGAAGCGGAAAATGTTGCAAATCCCGAAAATTTTCCCGCCCAGCGCCATCGCGACCGACACGTTGCCTTTCTTAATCTCCGCCCAGTCATTGTAACGGGTTACAAATTCGAAAATCGCCAAAAACACGATCAAGGCCAGGATCGCCACGGAGAAAAAGGCCAATGTTTCCATATACGGATTCGCCATCAACACATCCACTTCCTCAACCTTATCCATAGTTATATTGCGCCGCCCTTCCTAATATCCCAGAGGGAATTAAAGCGGAAGAGACCGAGGAAGCAGCAACGATCCGCGGTCTCTCTGCATTCATTATATCACACTCGCAACCGGCATGAGAGGCATTATGCTTGCGATTTCTTGGCGGCCAGCTTGGCGCGAAGGGCAGCCATCTCGTCTTCCACGCCGCCGGACTTGTCGAGCTGTTTCAGCTCGTCGTCCAGGGAGCGGCTCGAGGAGCGCAGCTCGTCGCTCGCTTGGGCTTCGGCTTCCATCTGCAGCACCTTCTCCGTCATCCGGTCGAAGCCCTTGGCCGCATTGTCGGTCCCGAAACCGGACATCGCCTGGTTGATATGCTTTTGCGCCTTGGCGGCTTCCGCACGGGCGACGAGCGTATCCTTCTTGTTCTTCATCTTGCCGAACTCATCTTTCATCTCATCCAGCTGGCTGCGCAGACGGTCGGCGTTCGTCTTGGCGACGGTATGCTGGCTCTTGAAGTCGTCGAGCTTCGCCTGCTGCTCCTTCTTGTCCTGCAGGGCGCGGCGGGCGAGGTCCTCGTTGTTCTGTTCCAGCGCCTTGAGCGCTTGCTCTTCGCGGCGGGCGACGAGCTCCTCGAGCTCCTCCACTTGCTGCTTGAACTTCTTCTCGATCGCGATTTGCTTGGCTACCGCTGCTTCCGCTTCCAGAATATCCTCTTCCATGTCACGCAGGAATTGGTTCAGCATCTTAACCGGATCTTCCGCTTTGTCCAGCAAGTCATTGATCGAAGCCATCGTCATATCGCGCAGTCTTTTGAAAATTCCCATTGTTCGGTTCCTCCCGCATAAATGTGGTTTATTGTTGATTCGATTGTCCCAGGTTATCGTTCGGCTTGCAAGCCCTCTGAACGTTTTTCCTTACACCCATTCATACGCAGAACCTAATATGCGGTTTCAACATTTTTTCAAGCTTATTTCAATTCGACGACGGTCACCCCGACGCCGCCTTCTCCGTAATTGCCGAGGCGGAAGCTCTTCACGTGCTTATGCTTGCGAAAATAGTCCTGCAGACCGGCCCTCAGCACGCCCGTCCCCTTGCCATGGATGATGTATACCTGACCCATATTATTCAAGAAGCTCTCGTCCAAGAACCGGTCGGTCTCGACGATGGCTTCCTCGAGATTGGAGCCGCGCAGATCGAGCTCCGTGCGCACATTGTCGTCGCGGGTACGCTTGACCGTCGTCGCCGTTTGCTGCACCGGCTTGGCGGGCGCCGCCTTGATCAGCTCCAGCTGGTCGAGCCGCACCTTCATCTTCATAATGCCGATCTGCACCATCGCTTCTTTGTCGTTCACCAGTTCTACGACATGGCCTTTTTGGTTCAGGTGCACAACCTTCACTTCGTCGCCGGCCTCGACCTTTTCGTCCTTCCGCTTGCCGGCCGCGCGCTGAGGCTGCTTGTCGCGCAGCTCCGGCACCGCCTGATCGAGCCGCCGCTTGGCCTCGATCAGCTGGTGCTCCTTCACCGCGCCGCGCTCCTCGAGCGCCAGCCGCCGCAGCTCACGGATGACGGCCTCGCCCTCGGCGCGCGCCTTGGCCACCGCGGCCCGCGCGTCCTCCTCGGCGCGGGCGAGCAGCTTGTCGCGCTGCTCGCGGAAGCGCTGCTGCTCGTCCTCGAGCCGCTGCCGCAGCTGTTCGGCCTCGCGGCGCAGCTGCTCGGCGTTGTGGCGCTCCGCTTCCGCGGTCACCCGGTTCGCCTCGAGCGAGGCGATCATCGATTCGACGCGCAGATCGTCCTCGCCCACTTGTCCGCGCGCCGCCTCGATGATGCGCAGCGGCAGCCCGAGTCGCTCGGCGATCGCGAAGGCGTTGCTTCGCCCCGGCACCCCGACGAGCAGCCGGTAAGTGGGACTCAGCGTCTGCACATCAAATTCCATGCTGGCGTTAATAATACCTTTACGTTCGAAGGCGTATGCCTTCAGCTCGCTATAGTGTGTAGTCGCAATCGTCCGGCAGCCCAGCCGGTGAATATGGTCGAGAATGGCGATGGCGAGCGCAGAGCCCTCCGAAGGATCGGTGCCGGCTCCCAATTCGTCCAGCAGCACGAGGCTCTTCGGCGTCATGTCCTTCAGGATGCTGATGATGTTCGTCATATGGCTGGAGAACGTACTGAGGTTTTGTTCGATACTCTGCTCATCGCCGATATCGGCGAAGATCGCATCGAATACGCACAGCTGGCTGCCGTCCTCCGCGGGGATGAACAAGCCGCACATCGCCATCAAGCTCAGCAGGCCGACGGTCTTGAGCGAGACGGTCTTGCCCCCGGTGTTCGGGCCGGTCACGATGATCGTCGAGAACTGATTCCCGAGCTCCAGATCGAGCGGCACGACGGCGGCCGGCGGGATGAGCGGATGACGGCCCTTCTTCAGCTTCAAGAAGCCGCGATCGTTCATCAGCGGCAAGGTCGCTTTCAACTCGCGGGCGAGTCCGGCCTTGGCGAATACAAAATCAAGCTCCGCCAGCGCCTCGACGGTATAACGCAGCTCCTCCGCGACCTCCGCTACGATCGCAGTGAGCCGGAGCAAGATTTTCTCAATCTCCTTCTCCTCGCGCAGCTTCAGTTCCCGCAGCTTGTTATTGAGCGTGACAACCGCTTCGGGCTCGATGAAGAGCGTGGCGCCGGAGGCCGACTGATCATGGACGATCCCGCCAAAATGGCTGCGGTACTCCGCCTTCACAGGGATCACATATCGGTCGCCGCGGATGGTGATAAGCGCGTCCTGCAGCATTTTCTGCACGGACGACGTCCGGATCATCTGCTCCAGCTTGTCGCGCGCCCGGGATTCGCTTGTGCGCAGCTCCTGGCGGATGCGAGCCAGCTCGGGGCTCGCGCTGTCGAGCATGTCGGCCTGATCGTCAATGCAGGCCTTGATCGCCTGATCGATCTCGGTATGGTCGCCGACCGACTCGCACAGCGCCACCAGGCTCGGAATCTCCGCTTGCTCATGTACGGCTTGGAGGAACCGCTTCAGCCTCCGCCCTCCGGAAGTCGTGTTGGCGATATCGAGCAGCTCGTGCATGCTCAGCATGCCGCCGATCCGGGCCCGCTGCAGCGCAGGCCTCACGTCGCGGACGCCGCCGAATGGAGCCCCTCCCTTCAAGCGGTCGACCTTGACCGCTTCATCTGTGGTTTGGAGTAAGCGTTTGACGGTATCCAAGTCGGAGTTCGGACGGAGCGCTTCGGCCATTCCTTTGCCCAGCGACGTAGCCGCATGTTCGGCCAGCCGGGCCGTAATTTTGGCGAATTCCAATGTATATAAAATTTTCGTATTCAAGACAGATCCTCTTTTCCTAAACGAGCATACGGGCTTCCCGTCTATTATAGCCGAAGGGAAAAGCCGTTACCATGGCCGCGATCGGGTATAACTAATTTTGCCGAGATGTGGGACTCATATTGCGGGTGAATTGGCAAACAATAATGGCGAGCCTCGAATGTAGTTCATCAAACCAAAAGGAGGACCCTCGCATGCAGTTTCTTGGTCATCTCGTTCGCTTGGTGGTTTCCACGATCGTTCTGATGGTGGTGGGGTGGATCGTGCCTGCGTTCAGCATTGGCGGGTTCTGGAGCGCCTTTTTCCTGGCCCTGGTCATTGCCGTCATTGGGTGGATTGTCGAAGGGATCTTCGGCAAACGAATCACGCCCTTCGGTCGGGGTATCGTCGGGTTCCTGGCGAGCGCGCTTATCATCTGGATCGCACAATTCGTCGTCACCGGCGTGAGTGTCTCCATCATCGGAGCTATTCTGGCTGCTCTTGTCATCGGAATTGTCGATCTGTTCATCCCGGTCAGCACGCCCTTCGACGCTACGAAGCGTGAAGGAAGTGCCTCGTAGCAACCGGCCGAACCACCCCGGAGTCTGCTCCGCAAGAGCAGACTCTTTTCCTACATATCCGGTCCCTCCGGACCCGTTCCTAAGTTCACAAGACTGTCACCGCGCTAGGGTGCCCGATCTTGTATAATGGATGGGAAGCAACAATTTCCATTTCAAACGGAGGGATCATGATGAAGAAGCTTATCGTAGCACTGATGGCATTAACCGTAATTTTCACAATTGCAGCCTGCAGCAAAAAAGACGAAGCGACCAACGCGTCTCCAAGCGCATCGGCCAAGCCAACCTCATCGCCTTCCTCGTCGCCCTCTTCGACAGCGGCCGCTACTCCGGCTTCCGGCGGAGCCAAGGAATTGAAAATTACCGCAACGAACTGGAAGTTCGACCAAGCCGAATACAAAGTAAAAGCCGGCGAGACATACAAAGTCACATTGAACAGCACGGACGGCGCACACGGCTTCAAGGCGAACGGCATCGACCTGACGGTCGGCACGAACAAAACCGTCGAATTCAAATTCGACAAGCCCGGCACGTACGATATTCAATGCAACATTCCATGCGGGACGGACCATGCGAAAATGAAAGCGAAAATTGTGGTTGAAGCTTAATGCCCATATCCTGAGAGCAGCCTTCTGTGAGAAGGCTGTTTTTTGTTGCGGATGTATTTGCTAACGCACCAAAATCTGGTAGGATATTTATAACATAGTAAAGGGGTTGGGATTGTGAGGAATGGTCGTTTAGCGAATCGAATCGCAGTCGTCACCGGCTCAGGGACCGGCCTTGGCAAAGCAACGGCTCTGCTGTTCGCCCGCGAAGGCGCGGTCGTCATCCTGTGCGGAAGACGTCTCTCCCAGCTGGAGGAAGTGAAAAAGCAGATCGAGTCGTTCGGGGGGATCGCCCACGCGGTCCGGACGGATGTGTCCTCGGAGAAGGAAGTGCAGACGCTCGTCGACCTGGTCCGGACGTCGTACGGCCATATCGATATCCTCATTAACAACACAGCGGTTTACGAGCCCGCACCGATCGTGGAGACCACGCTTGATTCCTGGAACTATACTCTGCAAAATAATTTGACAAGCGCCTTTCTCATGACCAAAGCGTGCCTCCATCTGATGCGCAAGCAAAAATACGGACGGATCGTCAATATCACATCCGACCTCGCGAACGGCGCTTGCGGATTCGCGGCCTACAGTGCCAGCAAGGCGGGACTCGAGTCGCTCACGCGTTCGATTGCCGGGGAGGAGGGCGGCTACGATCTGTTGATCAATCTGTACAATGCGGGCTTGGTGAAGACGGAAAAGCAGACGAACGGCGTCGACCCGAACCGGATCGCGCCGGACCTGCTCCGCCTCGTCACCCTCGCTCCGGGCAGCTACAACGGCCATTTGTTTGAAGCGCAGGATCCCGCTTGAGCGGGGTCTTTTTTGTTGTTCGGCGATTCAAGGTCGAGGAGGTCGTTCGAGGCCCAATTCGATTTTCAGCGAGTAGTTCGATTTTGCCCAATTGGAGTCTGTGCCTAAGGGAAGTCCACGCTATGCAGTTCGAATTTGCCAAACTATATGGCGGTATTTCGGGATCCGTATTGTAAACATGTGGTCCAATTCGGCGGAATCGAACTAGAGCTTGTCCAAATCAATTCCAGCCTTCTGTAAGTTGGTGAATTCAAACTAGAGCGCGCGCGTTTCGATGAACCATCCACAAAAAATAGGCAAAATCGAATTGGAGCCGTTTTTTGCTAACTGCGGGTGGTGCTCCAGAGCTCTTTTAGCTTCAGCATTGCGTCCGGCATATGCTCCATGATGAAGGCCGCCGACCGGGAGTCCGCCAGCAGCTTTTGTACCGATTCCGAAGGGAGCACGCTCATCACATGGACCCCGATTACGATCAGCAGCACGGCTTCGATCAAGGCGAGCAAGGCGCCGGCCGCTTTGTTGACCGTCCGCACCCCTGGCACCTTGGTCACGAGGTGCAGGATGCGGCCTACGATCGTCAGCCCCACCTTCGTGATGATGAACAGGAAGGCGAAGCTGACCGCGTTGTACAAGTACCGATCGACATTCAAGCCTTCGATGAGGAAGGCGTACTGCTCGATCGCCTTGAACGAATGGACCGGCAGCGTACGCGCCAGAACGGCGGCCAAGTCGTCATAGAGCCAGTAGGCGACCAGGTATGCGGCGACAAAACCGGCGATCGAAACAAGCTGGGCGACAAACCCCCGGTAATAACCGAGGAGAATGGCGCCCACGATCGCGATGGCAACGACGACATCCAACACATTGTACGTGTGCATGCGCGTCACCCTTTATTCTTTCTCTACGATTTCCACCAGCTCGATCCACTCGTTGAATTCGACCTTCAGCTTGGCGTATTCGTTCTGCAGCTTGCGGTAGTTCTCTTCCAGCTCGGGATTGCCCGCCGGCGCGCTCTTCGCCCGGTCGAGCTCGTCCTGCAGCTCGCGCTCCCGCGCTCTCGCCTGTTCGAGCCGCTCCGTCCAGTCTTTCTCCGCCGCCTCGAAGCGGGCGATCCACTCGGTGTCGGCTTGGGCCGACGCCGCCTCCTGCCAGCCGTGCGCCGACTCCTGCAGCGCCAGCAGCTCGGCCTCGGCTCGCTCGGCTTGGCTCTGCAGGTCGCTTAGCTGCTCCTCGGTGTGCTGCAGCTTCATTCGCCACTGCGTCTCGATCTCCTCGATCGCGGTGAGGTTCGCCTGCTCCTGCTCGCGCAGCTCGCGCCGGTGCGTCTCCTGCTGCGCGACGATCTGGTCGAGCAGCTTTTGCTCTTGCTCGGCCGCGAGCTTGCGCTTCAGCTCCTGCTCGTCGCTGCTGCGTGCGAGCTTCGCTTCCGCGCCGGCGAGCGCCTGCTTGAGCTGCGCCAGCTCGGCCTCGCTGCGCTGCCGCTGCTCCGCGAGCTGCTGCTCGTGGCGCTGCCGCTGCTCCGCGAGCTCTTGCTCGCTCAGGCGCAGCAGCTCGCGCTGCTCGTCGCCGCTCCGCGCGAGCTCCGCTTGCGCGGCGGCCAGCTCGGCCTGCGCGGTCGCCAGCGCCCGATCGCGCTGCGCCAACGCCGCCTCGAGCTCCGTGCGCTTCCGCTCGTGCGCCGCCTGCGCTTCCTCGCCGCGCTGCCGCTGCTCCGCGAGCTCTTGCTCGCTCAGGCGCAGCAGCTCGCGCTGCTCGTCGCCGGTCCGCGCGAGCTCCGCTTGCGCGGCGGCCAGCTCGGCCTGCGCGGTCGCGAGCGCCCGATCGCGCTGCGCCAACGCCGCCTCGAGCTCCGTCTGCTTCCGCTCGTGCGCGGCCTGCGCTTCCTCGCCGCGCTGCCGCTGCTCCGCGAGCTCTTGCTCGCTCAGGCGCAGCAGCTCACGCTGCTCGTCGCCGCTCCGCGCGAGCTCCGCTTGCGCTTCGGCCAGCTCGGCCTGCGCGGTCGCCAGTGCCCGATCGCGCTGTGCCAACGCCGCCTCGAGCTCCGTGCGCTTCCGCTCGAGCGCGGCCTGCGCTTCCTCGCCGCGCTGCCGCTGCTCCGCGAGCTCTTGCTCGTGGCGCTGCTGCTGCTCGGCGCGGGCCAAAGCGCTTTGCTGCTGGAGCTGTGCCAGCTCCGCCTCGCTGCGCTGCCGGTACTCGGCCAGCTCCTGCTCACTCAGCCGCAGGAGCTCGCGGTGCTCCTCGACGCTCCGCACGAGCTCGGCCTGCGCCGCGGCCAGTTCGTCCTGCACGCCGGCCAATGCTTGTTCGCGCTGTGCCAGCTCTGCCCGCAGTTGGGCTGTGGCACGCTCCCGCTCGTCCCGCTGGCGTTTCAGCTCAGCCAGCTCTTGCTCGCTCACGCGCCGTTGCTCCGCGAGCGCCGTTTCGCTGCGCTGCTGCTGCTCGGCGAGCTCCAGCTCGCTCAGGCGCAGTAGCTCGCGGTGTTCGTCGTTGCTCCGCGCGAGCTCCTCACGCGCAGCGGCCAGCTCCGCTTGCGCGCTTGCCAGCGCCTGCTCCCGCTGCGACAGATCCGCTCGCAGCTGCGCCGTGGCGCGCTCCCGCTCGTCCCGCTGGCGCCTCAGCTCGCTCAGCTCTTGCTCGCTCACGCGCCGCTGCTCCGCTAACGCCGCTTCGCTCCGCTCCGCCTGCTCCGCCAACGCCGCTTCGCTCCGCTCCGCCTGCTCCGCCAACGCCGTTTCGCTCTCGCGCCGCTGCTCCGCCAACGCCGCTTCGCTCGCTCGCTCCCGCTCGCGCAGCTCCTCCGCGCTCCGCTCCAGCTCCGCCCGCAGCCGGGCGCCTTCGTGCTCCAGCTCTTCGCGCCGGCGCTTGAGCTCCGCCACCTCTTGCTCGCTGATGCTGAGCAGCTCGCCCTGCTCCTGGCGATAGCGCTCATATTCCTCCTGCAGCCGCTCAGCTGCGATCTGCTGCATCCGGCTCTTCTCTAGGGCTTCCTGCTGCGCCTGCCGCAAACTCGCGATCTCCCCCGCGAGCCGCTCCTCCTGCTGCTTCCACTGAATCGCCAGCTGCTTATGCTCCACCCGCTCGGCGTCATGCAGCTCCGTAACCCGCTTCAGCTCCTCGACCTGCTTGAGTATGCGTTCCTCCAGCCGGCTCACCTCGGCTTCGTGCTCCGCCGCCTTCGCCTGGGACTCTTCCTGCAGCGCGGCATACTCGGCCTTCACACGAACCGCTTCCTCCAGCTCGGCGGTTTGCTGCTCCATCTCGAGCTGCACCTTCATCGCTTCGTCCGCCATCGTGACCGCGGCCAGCACGGCGATGCGAGGCATGTCCAACCGCTGCGAGCCCGCGGCGATCTGGTGCATTTGATCGTTTACGTATTGCGCGACTCGTTTGACATAGCCTACGCTGTTCGTTGTCAGAAGCTTATATGTATGGCCGTAAATATCCACGGTCACTCGAATTTTGTCGCCATTCGGTTTCATGCCCATGCCATCCTTTCCGCTCTCGTTCCGATTCCCGGAATGGTGTGTTGCGACGATTCGTCCGGCTTCAAAGGCGCAAAAAAAGCCGGCACATCGACGTTATAATAACATTCGATGCCACCGGCCTATTTCCTTCCTATTTCCGCAGCTCAGCGCGGAATGTTTCTTCCAGAACCCGCACTACAGAGCCGTGGAGCTCGCTTACTTCCTCGTCGGTTAGCGTACGGTCCGCATGGCGGTACACTAGCGCGAGCGCTACGCTCTTCTTCCCGGCGCCGAGCCGCTCTCCCGTATAAATGTCGAACACCTCAATCGACTCCAGCAGCGCCGCGGCCGTCTCTTGCACTTTGGCGACCAGATCGCCGACCGGCACGTCGCTCGCCACCACGACCGCCATATCGCGAGAGATCGCCGGATATTTCGGCAGCGGGACGCTTGCGATCGTGAAGTCCGCATAGTCGAACAGAGGCTGCAGCTCGATCTCGAGCACATATGTGTCTTCCAAATCCTTGGCCTGCTGCAAAGCGGGGTGCAGCTGTCCGATCCGGCCAAGCACCGTCGTTCCGCGCTCGGACACGATGCTGATCTCGGCCGTGCGGCCTGGATGGAAGCCTACCGGCTGGGCGGCCGTATAGCGGACCCCCTGAATGCCCAGGTCGGCGATGACCGTCTCGAAGACGCCCTTCAGGTCGTAAAAGTCGACGGCCGGCGATTTGGCGCCCCAATGCGCTTCGTCGCGCTTCCCGGTCCATAGCATACCCAACATCAACTTCTCGTCCGGTAAAGTCGTCAGTTGCTCTTCCTGGCTGATGAACACTTTGCCGATCTCAAACACCGCCACATCGTTGATGTTCCGATTGCGGTTGTAAGCCGCTGTATCCAGCAAATGCGGGATCAGGCTAGTGCGCAGCACGCTTCGCTCCTCGCTCATCGGCAGGGCGAGCGCGATCGGCTTCGCCTCCGGATACAAGCCCCGGAACTGTCCGATCTGGTCGGGATGGGTGAAGGAGTAGGCCACCACTTCATGAAGCCCCGCTCCCGTGAGCAGTCCCCGGATCGTACGGCGAATTCGCTGCTCGCGAGTGAGCGCCCCCGGCGTCGTCACGCCTTGGATCAGGCTGGTCGGGATATTATCGTAACCATATAGACGAGCGATCTCTTCGATGAGATCGACATCCCGCGTGATGTCCCCGCGGCGGGAAGGCACGTGCACGAGCAGCGTTTCGTCAGCTTTCTCCTCGTAAGGGAAGTGCAGCCTGTTGAAAATGACCTTCACTTCCAGCAGCGCCAGCTCCGTGCCTAAGTACGCGTTCACCTTGGCAAGCGGCAGCTCGATCGACACCGGCTGCGGGGTCATGGTGCGGGCTTCGACGATCCCTTCGTTCACATGGCCGCCTGCATACTGCGCGATAAGCGAAGCCGCACGGTTCAGAGCCGGAATGACGGCCTCCGGATTCACTTCCTTCTCGAAGCGCACGCTCGCTTCCGAACGCAGCCCGAGCTGGCGGGACGTCTTGCGCACGGAGCCGCCTGCGAAACGAGCCGACTCCAGCACAAGCGCCGTCGTCCCGCTCGTCACTTCGGAGTTGGCGCCGCCCATGACGCCCGCGATCGCAACCGGCTTCACGCCGTCCGTGATCAGCAGCATGTGAGGCGACAGCTCCCGCTCGTTGTCGTCGAGCGTCGTCAGCTTCTCGCCTTCCGCCGCAAGGCGAACGTCGATCTGGCCGTTCGTCAGCTTCTCGGCGTCGAACGCATGCAGAGGCTGGCCGTATTCCAACAACACGTAGTTCGTGATGTCGACGATGTTGTTGATCGGGCGAATCCCCGCCGCCATGAGCCGGTTCTGCATCCACAGCGGTGCCGGGCCGATATGCACGCCTTCGATGCGGCGCGCCGCGTAGTGCGAGCATTGCTCGGCTGCGGTGATGCGGACGCTGAGCTTGTCGGCCGCCTTGACCGCGGACGCATGCAGCCCCTGCTCGCTGTCCGGCAGCTTGACGTCGCGTCCTAGGATCGCCGCGATCTCGTATGCCGCTCCCAGCATGCTCAAGCAGTCCGAGCGGTTCGGCGTTAGGTCGAGCTCCATCACTTCATCGTCGATCCCGAGCACGTCGAGAATCGAAGCCCCGATCGACGTGTCCTCCGGCAGCACGAGGATGCCTTCTTGAATTTCCTTCGGGAGCAGCTTGTCGTTCAGGCCAAGCTCCTTCGCCGAGCAGATCATGCCTTGCGACTCGACGCCGCGAAGCTTCGCCTTCTTGATCTTGAAATCTCCGGGCAGCACCGCACCGACGACGGCCACCGGCACCTTTTGTCCCGCCGCCACGTTCGGAGCTCCGCAGACGATTTGTAAATCTTCTCCTTGCCCCACATCGACGGTACACACGCTCAGCTTATCCGCATCCGGATGCTTTTCCCGCGTTTTGACGTACCCGACTACAACTCCGTCTACGCCTTTGTTTCGGTTCTCCACCACATCGACCTCGATGCCGCTGCGCGTCAATTTTTCCGCCAATTCCGCTGCTGTGTATCCCTTCAAGTCTACGTACTCCGACAACCATTTATAAGAAACCTTCATGGGTAGCTCCTCCTGTCCCGCTCGATTAGATATGCACGAACTGCTTCAAGAACCGCAGGTCGTTCATATAGAAATTCCGAATGTCGTCTACGCCGTACTTGAGCATCGCGATCCGCTCTACGCCCATCCCGAACGCGAAGCCGCTGTATTCCTTCGGATCGTAGCCGGCCATCTCCAGCACGCGCGGATGAACCATGCCGGAGCCGAGAATTTCAAGCCATCCGGTGTGCTTGCACACCCGGCAGCCGTGGCCGCCGCACATCATGCAGGAGACGTCTACCTCGGCGCTAGGCTCCGTGAACGGGAAGAAGCTCGGGCGCAGCCGAATCTGCGTCTGCTTCCCGAACATCTCCTGCACGAACTGCAGCAGCGTCCCCTTCAGGTCGCTCATGCGGATGTTGCGGTCGATGACGAGTCCCTCGATCTGCATGAATACATGAGAATGCGTAGCGTCGTCGTCGTCGCGCCGATACACCCGGCCCGGGCAAATGATCTTGATCGGCACTTCGCCCTTCCGCTTCTCCATCGTGCGGACTTGCACGGGAGACGTGTGCGTGCGCATCAGAATTTCGTCCGTGATGTAGAACGAGTCCTGCATATCGCGCGCCGGGTGGTCCTTAGGCAGGTTGAGCGCTTCGAAATTGTAGTAGTCCTTCTCCATCTCCGGCCCTTCTGCAACGGTGTACCCCATCCCGAGGAAAATGTCCTCGATCTCCTGGATGACCTTGCTTAGCGGATGCAGCGCCCCCAGCTCGGCCGGACGGCCCGGCAGCGTCACGTCGATCGTCTCGGCGAGCAGACGGTGCTCGGTCTCTTGCCGCTGATATTCGGCTTGCTTCGCCTCGATCACTTCCTCGATGGCGGCACGAACGTCGTTCGCTACCTGGCCGATGATCGGCCGCTCTTCGGCGCTCAGCGCTCCCATGCCGCGCAAAATCTCGGTCAGCGGTCCTTTCTTGCCCAAATATTTGACCCGAAGGTCGTTCAGGTGCTGGCTGTTCGCGACTTGCTCCAGCTCTTGCAGCGCCTCTGCCTTTAACGCTAGTAACCGTTCCTTCATCTCCATACCCTCCTAGTATTTGTACCCCAAAAAGTGAAGCTAAGCTTTGCAGCCTATGCCGATTACTTTTCGGGGACCCCGATTTACCCCCAAAAAGTGAAGTGAAGCTTGCAGCCTATGCCGACTTCTACCCCGAGATTCCCATTGCTCACACACAAAAAAGAGCACCTCTCCCAGAAGGGACGATGTGCTCGCGGTACCACCCTTGTTAAGCTCGTGTCCGTGCATCCGCCAGGCGAACGATGAAGACGGGCTTCACTTGATCGAATAACGGCTCGAAACCGGTACCTCCTACTAATTCCCCGAAAAGTGAATCTCTTCGAAGCCTGTTCAAAGGACTGCTCGGGAGCGAACTTCAGCGGCCTGATCCTCAGCGACGCTCTCAATCTACGGCGTCCCTTCCCTGTAAGGTTTACGGCAGCTTACTCTTCTCCGTCCACGCATTTAATATTAAGCCTTATTATATGCAATCGGCCGCCCGGATGCAAGTAAATGCTAGGTTTTAGGCGAGAGAGCCGTGATTTTAAGCCAGCAGCTTGACCATACCTTGAATGAACGCCTCGCGATTCGAGCCTCCGAACAGGACCGAAAAGGTCGTAAATCCTTCGTTGAACGCAATGATCTGCATCGCAATGAGATGGGGATCTTTGTTGTGCGAGATCCATCCTTGCTCTTTTAAGACGTTCACGTAGGTCTCGATTTCGGCAACCCAACCCCGATACTCCCTTTTGAGCATCTCGTGCAGCTCCGGATCGTGTTTCGTTTGTTGGTAAAAGTCCACTAGCACCAAAATCCAATTCGCACCCGCCTTCCACATTTGTTGCAGCTGCGCAAGGGTCGCCAGGAGCACCTCTTCGAGCGTCGTGTCCGCCGGGTTGAACTGTTTCGGGATGTTCGTCCAACCGCTGCTTAAGGATTGACGGTACCTCATGATATGGAAGAAAAATTGTTCCTTGCTTTGGAAATGACCAGTCGCTTCGGAGCAGCCTTGAAATAACGGCCTTATTTGCAAGCCAGCTTCATAATCTCGTCCTCGGTCTTGTAATCCACCCGCATCGAGGGGTCCGGGTCGTACATGATCCACTTCGCCGCTCCGTACTTCTTGAGCAGCGCCACCTTGTCGGGACTGCAGCGGCTGCCCGCGAGCAGGGACTGCTGCACCGGGAACGTCGAGTACACCTCATCGGGGTTCGCCTTCTTCTGCAGCAGAAGCTCCGCCACCTTCAGATCCGGCAAGGTCAGCGCCGCCCGAAGCGGACTGCGCTTGTACTCCCCCGATCCGATTTTCTGGTTCGGGTCCGCCCCGTTCTCGAGCAGCCATTTCGTCCGTTCATAGTCGCCATGGATGACGGCGCTGCCCAGAATCGTACCGCTGGAGTAATCCGAATCTTTCTCCCTTAGCAAGTACGCGTAGTCCGACAGATCGGTGTTGATCGAGATGCCGCCCTTAATGAGCTGCTGCATCTCCGCCATGGACAGTCGGCTTCCGTGCAGAGCCAGCTTCACCGCCTGCTCCTCGGCCGTCGCTTGCGCTGCCGTCATTCCTTCGCGCAGCCGTCCCAGAAGCTCAGGCTCCTGCACTCCTGCAGCCAATGCGATCGTATAGGCGCTCCGGCCATTCCGGTCCTGAATGCGCGGATTCGGCTTCCAAGCGCCGAGGATGCCTTTGAGCAATTCCGGCTTGTCGTAATACCGTACGATCGTCTCCAGCAAATAAGAGGAGCCGTTCTTGAACGGCTTGTCTAGCGATTCCCCGCAGGCCACCGCTTGCGCCAGATACGTCGGGTTGATCGCCGCGAACCGGTAGGAGTCGGGATTCTTGTTCTCCGACCAGGCGAGAATCTCGCCGAATTGCGGATCCTGCACCCGGATAATGCTCGAGCAGGACGGGCTGGCGAGCGCATCCTCGAAGGTGGCGTTCGTGACCGCATTCAGCGCGAATTGCTGCTTGTCGAAGTCGTACTGCACGTCCGCCTTGCCCGATACGAGCACGGGCTCGCTGCCTACGTTGTAGCTCACAGTGCCCGCATTCGGCCCCGTGGCCGTATACGATTGAAACCGCGCTGTGTGGAAACCCATATATTTACCCGTCACCCATGCTTTGAGCGCCTCGTCCTTCATACGAGGTACGTGCTCCGACAATCGGGCCGTATTCAGCGCCAGAAACGGATCGGCCGCCAGTGTTAGCTGTCCGCTCGCGTCCAGGGCGAGAACAGTGGACCGAATGTCCGCCCCCGCGTTCCCGGAGGAAGCTTCGATCAAGAGCGTGCGGGCGCCGGATCCGTTCTCGATCGGGGTCACGACCAAGGTGCCTGCTTCGCCGAACGATTCCCGTGTCAACGGAGTCCGCTGTCCCGCTTCGGTCGCCGCCACGAGCAGCGATTTTTGGGGATCTATAGCTACTGTTACTTGATATGTATGGTTGCCAAGCCGAACGTCCCAGCTCGTCTTCGAATCCGGACTCGGTCTCGAGATCTCGTCCTGGCGCGATTCGAACGCAGTTGCAGACTCTCCGTCCGGATCCGGCGTCGCGCTAGGCCCGCTTGGGGTCGGGCTTCCGGCGGGCGACGGTGTCCCTCGGATCATACTCGCGGTCGGAGCGGGAGTACTGAAAGGCGGCGAAGTCGGCAAAATCGGGCTCATGCTGGGCGCGATCGTGTCGAAGTTCGGATTCGCGCTTGGACTGGCGGTCGGAGCGGTTGTCCCCGTGGCTTCAGGGCGGGCTGTCGAACCGGTCGGGGAGCCTTCTACGGGAGAGACGGCCAGCTCCTTGGACGGCTCGCAGCCCGCCAGCAGCATGAGCGTCGCGCTCACGAAGCTGAGCAAGCGGAGTCGCTTGTTCACATCGACCACCTCCATCGGTTCCGTTTTTTCCAATGCCCTCAGTATATCACTTCGCCGCGCAAAATCTATACAGGGTACGGCTCTTGGGTTAAAATGGAAGTGGTTGTCTATCCAATTCCGGGAGGAATCCAAATGCGCCTTGAAAATGAAAAGAAGTCGTTAACCGTTGTAAATGCCGACGTATCCGGGTCCAGCTTCAAAAACGTCAGTGCCGAACAGGTCGCCTTCCAATGCTGCAATCTGAGCGGCATCCGCTTGAATGACGTCAACTTGACGGGAATGACCATCTCCGACGCCAATCTGAGCCGGCTGGATATCGACGGGGCCCAATGGGGCGGGGCGCATTTTCGCTATATCGGGTTCGGGAACAAGGATGAGGCCGAGCCGCAGGCATCCACCGAGAAGCCGCCGGTCCAATTCACGCATTGCAATCTCAGCCAGGGAAGGTTCACGGATTGCAATCTGTCGGGCGTCACCTTGGACAACTGCGAGATTTCCGGCTTGGTCATTAACGGGATCAATATCGAGAAGCTGCTCAAGCAAGTGAGCAAATAATCCATGTTTTCTGCGGGAGATGTCCATGTTCTTCAATACGGCGGGGGAGTAAGCTAACTACGAAACAGTCAATATTGTCCTGAAACTCCGCTAGAATACGGCATTTTCTGAGAAAGGTCCGAAAGCAGCATGAAAGCCGAAACGAGAATTTATCTAGACGCGGTCCTGCAAAACATCAAGAGTGTTTCCTTCTTCACCTTCCTCGGGGTACTGATCGCACGGCTCGGGGCCAGCGACTTTCAGATCGCCTTGTCGAACTCGCTTCCGGCTTTCTTCTGCGCCTTGTCCCTTGCTTTTCTAACCCGCCAGCTGCCCGTCACCCGGGGGGTCTTCCTGGTAAGCGGCTATATCCGGCAGTTCGCCTTCATCTGCATGGCGCTGTCGATTCTGCTGCCGAATCCGATCCCCGTCCTGTTCGTCTTCTGGAGCATCAACGCGGTCTCCGTGATCGTCACCTCTGCGCAACAGCCGGCGATTATGCGTCGCGTCATCGCGGCCGACTACTTCCCGACCTTGTTCAGCCGGGTCAAAATTATCGCGATCGTCATCGCGACGGTCGGCAGCATGATGATCGGGTGGGTGCTCGATGCGTCGGATGCGTGGTTCCCCTATAATTATGTAGGTTCGATGCTGATCGGCTGCTTGTCCACCTTCACCGGCATGGCGTTGATCGCGGGGCTCGCGCCTCGTGAGAAAGTCAAGCTGCAGCTGTCCTGGGTGCGACCGTTCCAGGAGTGCGACCGCCGCATCTGGTGGATGGGGTTGAATAACACCGGCATCGCCATGGTCCCCCCGCTATTCACAATCTATCACGTGAAGACGCTTCACCTGAGCAATACACAGATCGCTTACTTCGTCGTCGTGTCCGGCATCGTCTCGGCGCTCTCGCTTCCGTTCGTGCGCAAGCTGATGGAACGATTCGGTCCGGTGCCGCTCTATAGCGTGGCGATTGTCGGAATGGCGGCATCGGTGCTGCCGTACGGGTTCGTGTCCTCCTTCGCGCTGCTGCTGTCGCTGCAAGCCTGGAACGGACTTATGATGGCGGTGGCGGAAGTGTCCTCGAACACGCTCATGATGCGCGACGCCGAGAAGCACAAGAAGGAGATGGCCTACTTCTCCGACTTCCAGCTGGTCATGCATTTGGGCAATACGCTCGGCCCTCTCTTGTCGGGCGCGCTGCTGCTCTTCCTGCCGCTCGCCGCCAGCTTCTGCGTCATCGTAGCGATCCGGCTGCTGTTCTTCGCGGCCTATCGCTGGTTGCCGGACCGGAAGCCGGAGGGAGCCGGCTTGACGGTCCCGGATCCCGCTTTTCGGGTCGGTTAAGCGCGCGGAGATTCGGAGGGAGCTTCCGTTTCAGGTGGGGTTGGATAGGGGGTTCCTAGTCTGTCCAGGTCCATGGCGTCGATGGTCCGTTTGGCCTCCTCATCTCCCAACTTGTGAATATAGGCATAGATTTTTTTCAGCGTGCTGTCGTACCCGACGTTCTCTTCATCGTCATGATAGGGAATGCTGGGGAGAGGTGCTCGAAGATAGATAGCCTTTTCCCAGTCCTGCAATTCCATCAGCAAGTTGTGAAGGTAACTAACCTCCTCTTCGGTGGCGTTGATTTGAAACTCGTAGGCCGCGTCGCCCTGGTTGTCGAGAATGGTACCCGCTTGAACGGACACGTAGTATGGATGTGCTTCCACTTTTCATCCCTCCTAGAAATATTGAAAAATAATCATCGCCGCCACAATGACCAAGATTGGAAATAAAACATAGCTGAGCAGAACCGGATTCGCCAGAATCGGGCTTTTTTTCACCGCCCCGGCGACATTGTTGTCCATCTCTTTTTGTTGATTTCGATTGTTCGCGTTCAGGGTGTAGATCAATCCGCCGGCCAGAATGGCAGCGATCGCCACTATGCCCATCCAGAACCCCGTAGTCATCGACATCTCCCTTTCGTTTTGGAATAACCTGACTACTCATAGGCTCCCACGAGAAGTCCAATTTATTCCGTTCCGACCCGACGCAATGAAAAACGGCCGAAGTGGAAGCCCCACATTCGGCCGTTTCTACATCCTTACTTCGTCTTGCGCGTTAGAGAGACTACCAGCGAGAGCGCGCCCAGCACGACGGCGACGATCGACAGGATCAGCGGCAGCGGGCTCGACTCGCTGCCGGCGGATTCACCGCCTGCCGCAGCCTGGTGGCCGGTGTCGTGGCCGCCGGCGTCCGCAGCAGCCGCGGCCTTCACCGTCGTCACGGATGCCGGCTTCTGCGAGCCTTCCGCGCCGACCCATTCCGCGACGCTCCCGTCTTTGTACGTCTGGTACGATTTCCAGGACAGCGTCTTGGCATCGGCCGCGACTTTCCCGGACAGGTTGAACTCTGTGAACTCGGTCGCCGCCAAGCCGGCTCCCGTAGCCGTGAAGACGACACCCGTAATTTTGCCCGTCGCGTCCTTCGTCAGCTCATACTTCCAATCCGGCTTCGGCTCCACCCGCGAGACCGTTACCCCCTCCGGGAACTTGATCTCGACCTTCACCGTATTCGTATTCGCCGTCTCGCTCGGTACCCGGACCGTAAATTTCTCAAATGCGTTTTGCGTCGTTTGTTGCGGATATACGACCACATGCGCGCTTGCCATGCTGGCGAACAGCATCATCATCAGCAGGCTAGCGGACAGCAGCAGCGTTACTTTTTTCATTCCCATCATCCCCCATTTGACCGTATTCGACTCGCTTGAAGGCATCAGCCCTCTATTAATGTAGTCAATATCGGACAAGTTGAGAATGACTCAACCGGGCTATTTTTCCCCGCGAGTGTGAAGCTTCTGTGTCAGTCCATGGCGAACGGCGTACGCGGTCAACTGTACCCGATTCTCGAGCTGCAGCTTCTCCAGAATGTTCTTAATGTGATTCTTGACGGTATTCTCGGCGATCATGAGGCGCTCCGCAATCTGCCGGTTCGTCTCCCCGGAGGAGACGCAGACAACAAGCTCGCGCTCGCGCGGAGTCAGCAGTCCGGGATCCGGGTCCGGCTGGGCCCCGCTGCCGGCCGTCCCCGTGCGGAAGTGCTGGAACAGCTTGTCCGCGAGCCTCCGCGAGACAGCCGCATCCTCGTCCAGTAGCGCGCGCAAGTAGGCAAGCCAGTCGTCGGGGTCCATGTTCTTCAGCAGGTAGCCTTGGGCCCCGTATTGAATGGCGGTGAACAGGTCGGCCGCATGATCGGAGACGGTCAGCATAATGACGCGAACGTGGGGGTACAGCTGTTTGATCGTTTTCGTCGCATCCAAGCCGGAGTGAACCGGCATATGGATGTCCATCAGCACCAGATCGGGCTGAAGCGAGCCGCACAGCGCAATCGCTTCCTGCCCGTCGGCCGCCTCGCCGGCCACCTCGAACCAGGCATCGCCTTCCAGCAAAGTGCGGACCGCCCTCCTGGCGAGAGGATGATCGTCGGCGATCAAGATGCGATACGGTTTCCCTTCCATCCGGCAGCCCTCCTAATCATACATCAAGTTCCTTCCGGCTTCCGCCGTCGCACGATTACCTCCGTGCCGCTTCCGTCCGCAGCGTGGCGCAGCTCGAAGGTCGCCCCCAGCTCGATCGCTCGCTTGCGCATCATCGAGACGCCGTACTGATTCGGCCCCGCGTCGTAGGCACGAGGTCCGACCCCGTCATCGCGGATCGTCATCGTCCACCCGTCCGGTTCCTCGAGGAGCCTAAGCTCCGCGCTGGAAGCTTGGGAATGCTTGCGGATATTCGTGAACGCCTCCTGCATGATGGAGAACAGCTGCACTTGCTCCGTCGGCGTCAGCGTCACCCGCTCCCACGCCACGCGCTCGGTGACGTCCACGCCGGTCATCGTCTCCCATTGCTGCACCCACTCATGAACCCGCTCCTGGAACGCGACGCCGTCCTCCGGCATGGAGCGCAGGTTGAAGATCGCCTGGCGCAGATGATGATCGATCTCGGCTACGGCGGAGAGCGCCTCTTCCGTCTTGCCCTTCTTCAATTGCACGTTCAGGAAGAACAAGTTCTGCGCGATGTTGTCATGCAGCTCCCGGGCGAGCCGTTCCCGCTCCTCATAGACGGCCCGCTTCGCCTGCTCCTGCGACAAGCTCGCATTCATCGTCTCGATGTTGCGAAACATCCAGTTGGCGAACAGGATCGAGAGCACGAACGTCAGCAGGATGATGTATAGATTACCGGTTTCCATCGACAAGTAGCGGAGCAAGAGCTCATGGCGGATCATCTCGAAGCCGCCGATGACGAGCGGAGGCAGCAATATCGTAAACCACTTGAGCGTGCGCAGCGACATCCAGACCGTCCCCTCCTGCTCCTCGCGAAGCCCGATTATTTAATAAACGCGCATCACGTTTTTGTACACCGTCTCATCGTCTTGACCGTCCATGGCGCGGAATTCGAGCTCCCAGTCTCCGGCGAACGGAATGAACGGGCCGGACGCCTTGTACGTATATTTCACGTACCGCTCCTCGTCCTCGAAGTCGCTGCTGCTCTGATCCTTCTCCACCGTGGACTGCTGCAGCGGCACCGAGATCGGGGCGATGTCGGTCTTGTTCTTGTTCCTTAGATACAGCTCGACCTGCTTCGGCTGGCCGGTCTTCTCCAGCATCCACACATCGACCTGAATCTGGTTGTCTCCCGGCACCTTCGGGCTGATCTTGGCCGTCATATGGACCTTCTCGCCCATCTCATGCCAGTAGAGCGGCTCGTTGGGCGGCACCGGACTGATGTACGTCAGCAGGCCAACCAGGACGACGATGATCGCCATTGCGGCCAGATCGAGACGCATGTAATCCTTCAAGTCCTTGTCGTTCTTCTTCTTCATCGCCATCCGGATGCCCGCCGCGATCAGCACGACCATCACGACGAACACAACTTTGGCGATCATCAGCTTGCCCCACTGCGAGTAGAGCAAGTAGCGCAGCGAGGGCAAATAGATCAGCACCGAGATCGCGCCGCTAATAGCGAGCCCCAGAAGCGACCATAGCGCAACGCGAGAGAATCGCGGCAGCAACGCGTCCACGAACGCCCGGTGCGATTTCCACGCGGAGACGAGAAGCAGCAGACCGCCGGCCCAGATCGCAGCGGCAATCAGGTGCAGCCAATCCAGGAGCACCATCAGCCACTGAGGATCGTACCCCATCGCATGGCCGTTCCAGCTTTTCGCGAGCAGCAGCAGACCGATCCAGATGCAGTCGAGCACCTTGTGACGGGCGAGCACTACGAAGCCTAGCAACGCCAGCACCAGGCTCGCGATCCAGGAGCGTCCGACCCATGTGCCCGTGAAGAGCGATACCAATTGATCGGCGCCTTGGTCGCCAAGCAGATCTTTGTAGTGAAAGTAAATAAACGCCAGGAGCGAGATGAGATAGACACGCTGCAGCGACAGCAGCCAGCCCGCATAATAGGACAGCGCTCCGGTCTGCGGCAAGACGTCCTTGCGCAGCCACATGCCCCAGAACGCCACACCTGCCAGCGTCAGCAGGCTGAAGTAGTAGACGATGCGGAAGACATAGCGCAGAAGGTCCGTCAGGCTCATGTCCGCCGACAAGCCGCCATGACCCGCATGCAGCGACTCACCCGAGCCCGTGCTCGTGCCGCCGTCGGACGCTTGTCCGATCACGAGCACATAAGCGCCTTCTACAGGATGGCCGTCTGCCGAGATCACATGATACGAGACGGTATAGCGGCCTTCGTCCAGCTTCGGCAGCCGGAGCGTCATCACTTTCTGGTCTTGCGAGAGGGTCGCCTTCTCCTTCAACGGCTCTCGCCCGACCTCGTCGAACAGTTTAATGTAATACAGCTCCGTTTCGAGCCGTTCGTTAAATGTCAAGACGATCTGTTCCGGCGAGACGTCGAGCCGCGTGTTCGGCTCCGGCTCCGCCTTGATCAGGATCGAGTGGGCGGACGCCGGCTGGGCTTGTCCCAGCATGCCGGTACTCAGCGCGAAGAAGGCTATGAGCAGCACGGCTATGCGCCCCCAGCCCTTCCTAGTAAGTTTCCATGAGTTCATAAGTGTACTCCAATCTATTCAACCAATCTATTCATCCAATCTATTCTTCCAGAGGTTTGCGCCCCGTGTAGCCTTCATTCAAGCCGTGATAGTGCGAGACCGTGGGTTCGTCCTGCATCCAGCACAGCAGCACTTCCTCCCCGTTCCTAATGGCGGGAAAGTCCACAAGTCCCCGGTCGATGTCCTTCAGCTGGGCTCCCTTCATGTGGACGCTCTGGATGAGCGTGCGGGCTTCGAGCTGCATGAATTCGAGCTCGCATTCGATCTGGAAAAACGGATCTTCCCCATTCAGCGTCACCGCCCCCGCCTCTTTCCACTTGCGAAGGTCCCGGTACTTGGCTTCAAAATCGTGCTTGATCCGCTGCAATGCGCCAATTTCCTCGCGCAGCTGCGGGATTAGCGCATTCGCTTCCTCCGGTGTAAACCATTTGCTTTCCAACTGTCATCGCCTCCCCTCTAGATTGTATCAAATCAAGCGGACAAAGAAAAATAAGGGATGCGGAGGAAACACATAGAAGCCTGGCGAGCTCACCTCGCCAAGCTTCGGAATGGTATAATTGAGATATTCCAGCATACAGGAGGTGTCCACCACCATGAGCAACAGCAGCGCCAAATCGAAATCAAAACCGTCAATCAAGGAGCAATCGCCAAATTACCTCATCGAGGAACGATTCGAGCTCATTAATGGGATTCGCTATGATCTCTCTCCATCTCCCAAGTATGTGCACCAGAAAATTCTGATGAACCTCCACTTCCATATGCGGACAAGCTGTATGCAGGACGGTGAAATCCTGCTAGCTCCTATGGATGTGCACTTTGACGAAGCCAATATCGCTCAGCCCGATCTGATTTACATCTCGGGCGGGAACCGCTCGATCTTGCGTGACGGATGGGTGTATGGCGCCCCGGATCTGTGCGTCGAGGTGTTGTCCAGAAGCACCGGCCGTAAGGACAAGACGGTGAAGAAGGCGATGTTCGAGAAATTCGGCGTGAAGGAATATTGGGTCTTCGAGCCGACCTATCAGACCGTTGACCAATTCGTGCTAACCGATGGCCGGTACCAGCTCATCGCCACGCTTGACGTATCGGACACCCTTACTTCCCCGCTGATCGCCTGCATTTCGTTGAACCTGAATGAAATTTTCCCACCTGAAGCTGAGACTGAATAAGTCCGCTACACGCCAGAGCCGGCATCCAACCCCAAGAGCCGCTTCACCCGCAATTCCAGCTCGACGAGCGAGAACGGCTTCGGCAAATAATCGTCCGCGCCGGACTCCAGCGCCCGTGTCACATCGTCTTCCCGGCGGCGGCCGGACAGCATCAGCACGCGCATCGAACTTCCCTGCAATGCCGGCTCCTGCCGAACGCGCTTCAGCAGCGACAACCCGTCCATACGCGGCATCATCCCGTCGAGGACGCACAGATCGACCGGCTGCCGCTGCAGGAGGCGGTACGCGTCTTCCCCGTCGCATGCTTCCGCGATCTCGATCGGCAGCGTCTCCAGACGGGAGGCTACGATCGACCGAAGGATGTCGTCGTCGTCGACGATCAACACGCGCTTCCGCACGGGTGTCGGTTCTTCGGTGGCTTCCGGCTCCGCTTCCTTCTGTCCGGCCAGAAGCACCCGGTTGCGGCCCTTCGCCTTCGCCTCATACATCGCCTCGTCCGCCGTGCGGACCCATTGGGCGACCGACCAGCCCGTCGTCCATTCGGCGACTCCGGCCGAGAAGGTGATCGAATAGGACTGCCCCTCGTGCTGGGCGACCGGTTGGGTCCGAGCCTGCTGCAGGATGCCGGTCAACAGCTTCACCGCTTGCTTGCCTGTCGTATTCGGCAACAGCACGACGAACTCCTCGCCGCCGTAGCGGGCGAGCACATCGGTGCTGCGCAGCCGCTGCTGCACGAGATAGGCGAGCCCCTGCAGCACGATATCGCCGATCGCGTGGCCATACGTATCGTTGATGCTCTTGAACCGGTCGATATCGATGAACGCGATCGTGAGCGGGGCCGGATAGCGCGCGACGCGCTGCAGCTCCAGCTCGATATGGTGATCGAAGTAGCGGCGGTTGTAGACGCCGGTCAGCGCGTCTCGGAACGCCATCTGCTCGAAATTTTTGGTCCGGTTGAGCAGGCTGTAGACGCGGGCCGCCAGCTCCTCATAGCGGAACGGCTTGGTCAGATAGTCGCTCGCCCCCAGCATCAAACAATTCACTTTGTCATGAAGGTCGTCCCGTGCGGACAGCACGATGAGCGGAATCCACTTGAGGGTAGGATCCTCCTGCAGCACCTCGAACAGCTCGTAGCCGGATTTCGGGTACATCATCAGATCGAGCAGGATGAGGTCATAATGACTCTCCCGCAGCATGCGCTGCGCCAGATCGATGTCCTCCGCTTCGTCTACGAGGTAGCCTTCCAGCTCCAGCCGCTTGACCAGATAAGCCCGTAGGATCGAGTCGTCGTCGATGACCAGGATGCGGCAATGGTCGAGCGCCTGACTCCTCGATGCTCCGAATGCCTCCTGCGCTTTCAGCTGCAGCTCCCTCAGCACGAGGTCGCGCTCCAGCTTTAGCTGGTGCAGGGCGGTGCGGCTGTTCTTCAGGCTCGCCTCCGCCTGGATCGACCACTGCATCGCGCTTAGGCTCGGCGCCAGCTCGCTCTGCGTCCACTCCCATTCGTGCAGCAGCGACTCCGCCACCTTCCCGATCGCCGGCAACCCGAATACGGGCGCGCTGCCCTTCATCGTATGCAGGATGCGGTACCACTGCCCGGCATGCTCGGAGCGGACCTCGTATTCCAGTAGGACGTACAAGTCGTCGAGCTGCCGGAGCTGGCTCTCCATCGTGATCAGGAAGCGTTCCTTGCCTTCCGCCAACAGCTTCTCGCCCCGTTGCCGTTTCGACGGCACGCTCCGCTCCTCATTCATCGCTCTTCACTTCCACTTCGATAATATCTTGCTTCACTTTCACCGCTTTGACGCGGATGCCTTTCTTCTCCAGGGAGCTGACGAGCTTCTCCTCGTTCTGCATCGGGAAGACGACCGGCGCCGGCTCCTGGCTTTTCCCGATCAGTTGTTCGGCCAGCTCGAGCAGACGTTCGACGGAGAACGGCTTCCTCAGGAACTTCTCGGTCTCCGTCTCCCGGAAATGGCTCGGCTGCTCCAGCACCGTAGATACGATGATCGGGGTACGCTCCTGCTCCGGCCAGCGAAGCAGCTCGGCCACGAAATCCCAGCCCGTTTGGCGTCCTTCGAGCTGAATGTCGACGATGCACAGGAGAGGTTTCCCGAGCGACGCCTGCAGGGCGAGAATAGCCGCCTCCGCCGTCTTCAGCTGCAGGGAAGGAAGCTGCAGCTTCTCGAACGACAGCGCCATCAGCTTCGCCAGGTTGTCATCGTCCTCCACGATGACGATTTTGCCGCTCACATCCACAGGGACATACGCGTCGTATGTGATGCGGAACGTCGAGCCCCGGCCAAGAACCGAATCGAACGTCAGCCGGCCGCCGTGCGCTTCGACGATTTCCTTCACGATGGACAGCCCGAGTCCGGTGCCGCCGATCTGCCTGCGGTCGGAATTGTCGACGCGGTAAAACTTGTCGAACAGCTTACCCTTGGCGTCCTCCGGAATGCCGAGTCCGTAGTCCTGTATCTCGATCACGATCCGCTTCGGCTCCGCTATCACCCGAATGTCCACCTCGTTCGCCGCGGGCGAATACTTGATCGCGTTGCTGATCAGATTGTGGAACACTTGCGCCATCCGGTCCGGGTCGGCCAGGACGATGGCCTTCGCGTCCTCCGGCACGGTCAAGACCAGCCGATGCTCCTGCTTGCCCTGCCACTGATCGGCTACCTCTCGCGCTATCGCCGCAACGTCGAGCGGGATCATCTGGTAAGACTGCTTCCCGGACTCGATCCGCTGCAAATCCAGGAAGTCGTTGATCAGGCTGGACAACCGGATCGCTTCCTTGTAGATCGTCTCCATATATTTCTGCTGCTTCTCCTTCGCGATATCCCGATGCAGCATAATCTCCATGAAGCCGAGGATGCTGGCGAGCGGCGTGCGCAGCTCGTGCGACACGATGCTGATGAACTCGTTCTTCATTTCGTCGGCCTTCTCTTCCTCCGTCCGGTCGCGGAAGACGAGCAAATAGCTCTTGCCGCTCTCCGAGGGATCCAGAATGGCGTTCACGTACAGCTCGTAATGCGCCTCGCGCCCATCCGCTTGGACGATTGAGAATCGCTCCTGCAGCTGCACGAGCTCGCCAGCCAGCACATGCCCGGCCAGCTCGCGAAGCGATTTGCTCTTGGCGTCGAGACGGGGCTGCAGCACGTCGAAGATGCGGTCCACGGATAACGCCTGCGATTCTTCAATGCCGAAGGTCCGATTCATCCAGCCGTTCACGAACTTGATGCGGCCGTCACTGTCGCACATGACCATCCCCTCGTGCACGGATTCAACGATGCGCCGTACGAAATCGCGCTGCTCCTGCAGGCTCTCCTTTTCCTGCGACAGCTCGTCGTTCAGCTCCTCCAGCAGCTCGGCCTGCTTGCGCCGGTCCTCATTGACCGTCTGCGCCATGTAAGCGAGCGAGAACTGCCGCAGGAGGCCGTGGATCAACCGCTCCTTCACTTCCGTCAAGCGGCTCTCCCCATAAGCGGTCAAGAGCAAGAGCCCGACCAGCTCCGCGTTCTCGTCGAGCAGCGGATAGTAGACATCGAGCGCGCGGTCGTAGCCGAGGTGCAGTCCCTTCTCCGCCCCGTTCAGCATACGCGTCCGCACGACGGACTTCTTCTCCGTCAGCAGCTGGCGGCTAACCCCGAACAGCTCGGAGAACGAGGCCGGCAAATAACGGGGCGGATAGCCATGCGCATGGACGACGTCGTAGGCGCCGGTGTGCGCATTCGGGACGATCAGCACCGCCGCGTCCATCCCGAGCGCCTGGAGCATCGCACTCACCGTCCGTTCCAGGAAGAGGTGCATATCGTTATATCCGCTCAGCTTCTCCTGATACGAGCTGATGAGCTCCAGCTCGCGCTCCCGTTCGGTCAGCTTGATCAGCATCGCTTCCTGCTCCAGCTGCTGCGCGGTAATCTCCTCATTCTGGGCTTCCAGCAGATCGCGCTGCTCGGTCAGGGCCAACTGCGCCTGTTCCGCTTGCGAGTGCCGCGCCTGCAAATCGCTCGACATGCCATTGATGCCATGCGTCAATCGGCCGATCTCATCCATTCGCCCAGGGAGCTCGAGCTCGACGTATGCCCCGCCCGCGATTTGATCAACCGCCTGCTCCACGACAATGAGTGGCGCGATCACATGGCTGCGCAAGTACCGCACGAGCAGCCAGCCGGCAATCGCGGAACCGATGACGACGAACACCGGAATATAGAGCAGCAGGTTCGTCTCCCTGCGGTCCGTTTCAATCAGCTTCGCGACCTTGGCGTCCTGCAGCGCCGCAATCTCCCCGAACTTGCTATTGATCAAGTCCACGATATCGGTCATCGAGCGGGAGAAGAGCACGAACCGGTCCTGATCGTCGGATTGCTTCAGCTCGACGGATTGGCCGGTCAGCTTCACGTACTCTTCCCACAGGGCCCCGATCTGATCGAGCAGCTTCAGCTTCTCGTTCTCCGTCGTCCCTGCCCGGTACATCCGGTCCTTGAGCTGCACGAGCTCGTTCGAGAACGCGCTGCGGTTCGATTCGAACTCGTTCAGGAATTCATCCCGGCCGTACGCCAAATACCCCCGCACGCTGGATACGAGCGATTGGGACTGGCTGTGCAGCCGTTCGATCTTCATCTGATCTTGCACCTCGACCTCCATTTGGCCGCGAGTCGTGGAGATCAGCTGAGCCATATAGGAGCCGAACGCGGCCACGACCACGGCAAACAAGGCCATCACGGTGAAAATCAACACGGATACCCGGCTTGCCAACCCTTTTTTTCTAGCCCTCATCTTCCGTTACATCCTTTCCCGCATCCGTCACGCTTGCGCATATTTGGCCACGATGTCCATCAATTGCAGGGGGCTGAACGGTTTAACTATGTATTGGGTTATCCCGGCCGCGAGCGCCTGCTCCTTGTCTTTGTCGAGCGCTTTCGCGGTCAGGAGCAGCACCGGAATATCCCGGTTCGGACTGTCCGAATTCCGCAGCCAGGCGCATACTTCCACGCCGGTCTTCTCCGGCATCATATAATCGAGAATCGCCAGGTGATAAGTATTGTCCCGCAACGCCTTGATCGCTTGTTCGCCGTCTTCGGCTTCCGTGATCTCATAGCCCTCATCGGCCAGCGTCTCCGTAAGCAGGAAGCGAAGCGCCGCTTCGTCGTCCGCGAGCAGCAGTTTAATAGTCGCCATTGTCCATTCCTCCATTTACCAGCTATATTATAGCATCTCACGTTCGGGGTTGTATCGACAAGTTTCGCGTTCCTTATGTATGATGGAAGAAAACTAGAAGCATGCCGCTCCTAAGATGAATAGAGAAAGAGTTGAATCCTGAATGCACAAGGGTGCTATCCTCTTGTCCCGGATCGTCACGGCCGGGGTATTCGCCGTGCTGCTGGCGGCGATGCCGGTCCTGCTTCGCGCGGACGCTCGGGGGCTAAGACTAGAATGGAGCGCTGCCGTTGAGGCGATCGGACGTTATATCCGGGGACTAGGCACCGGGGAATCGTTCCTCTTCCGGACCGGGTCCACCGAGCATGCCTTCTGGGAGGAGATCGGCGGCTACGCCTGGACCTCCTTCAGCTACGCTGCGGCCGCCGCCATATTGGGCCTGGCCATCGGGATTACGGCCGGACTCGCCCTGGCGCGGACTCGCCGTGCCTGGCTCAAGCTCGCGGTCGAGCTGCTGTCGCTCGTGCCCGACTTCCTCGTGATCGTCTGGCTCCAGTTTATCGTGGTGCTGATCTACAAAAAAACCGGGGTGCTCCTCGCCAAAGTAGGCTCCACGTCCTCGGACGATCCGGCGTTCCTCCTGCCGCTCGTCAGCATGACGCTCATCCCGATCCTCTATATGATGCGGAGCGTCGCGGTACACGCTTATCAGGTGCTGGGCGAAGACTACGTGCTGCATGCGAAAGCGAAAGGGCTGCCGAAGCTGTACACGTACGTCCACCATGTCCTTCCGAACGCGCTGCCGTTCATCAAGGCGGAGGTGCACAAAATCGCCGCGATCATCGTCGGCAACCTGTTCATCATGGAATACTTGTTCAACCTGCGGGGGATTACGAAGCTGCTCCTCTCGAGCGGCTACGCGTCGAGCAGATGGCAGGCCGGCGTGCTGAGCGGCTATCAGCTGCCGCTCACGGCCAACTGCCTGGCCGCCTTCATGCTGCTTTATGCCTGCTTGTACGGACTCATGCGAGGATGCATCTGGCTGCTGGAGAGGAGGTTCGCTCGTGAATAAACCATTGTGGGCCGGCTCCGTCCTGACCGGCCTCGTCTGCCTCATCGCCTTGTTCGGTCCATGGTTCACTCCCTACGGGCCCAAGGATCAGGTCAAAATCAGCTACGAGCGGGACGCTTCGGGCCAAGCCGTCCTATACGCCCCGCCTGTGAAGCCCGGCTCCGAGCACTGGTTCGGCACGGACCGGTGGGGGTACGACATCTTCACCCAGCTCATGTACGGAGCCAAGTATACGTTAGCCGCCGTAGGAGCGGTAGCGCTGATCCGAACCGTCATAGGCGGCGCGATCGGGCTGCTGCTCGGCTTCACGCGGAATCAGGCGAAGTCGCGCTGGAGCTTGGGAGCGCTGAACGGGGTGCCGATGTTCATGATCGTTTTCTTCGTCCTGTTCGGGATCAGTCTGAACTCCGCCCTATCGCCCGTACAGCTCACCATGCTCATGTGCGGCCTGTTCATCGTGCTGGGTATTCCCGCGGTCATCTCAGTCGTGCAGAACAAGACGTGGGAGCTGCGCCGGAGGCCCTACGTGGAGGCGGCTCTATCGGTCGGCGCCGGGCGCGGGCGTATTCTGCGCAGGCACATCATCCCGCATCTGAAGGAGAGCCTGCTGATGCTGTTCGTGAACGAGATGATCCTCGCCCTGACGATGTTCGGGCAGCTAGGCATCTTCAGCCTGTTCGTCGGCGGCACCGAAGTGCAGAAGGACCCGACGATCTTCGTCCCCGTCACGAACGAGTGGGCCGGCCTCGTCGCCAATGCCCGCCATTATCTCGACTATAACGAATGGATGCTGCTGTTCCCGACCGGGGCGTACATGACGCTCCTGCTCGGCTTCTTCCTCGTCTCGAAAGGACTGGAGAGCAAGTATCGAGCGCAGTACAGCAAACCGCCTCATATGTGAGACAGCTGGGGAGTTGGTGGAAGAACACGCTTATGTCGTGCGTGAAAGGCGATCTGAGTGCCGTAAGAAGACGATATTGAATGTGGAAAAGGGAGGAGCTTCCGTAGCGCTTCGAAGGTTCCTACTTGCGCTTGTTCCGCTTATCCGGCTTCTCCCGCTTCCACTCGATCGACTTGTTCGGATCGCGGTCATTGATCACTTCGTTGCGCAGCATCTGCGCAAGGTCGTCGATCGTCTTGTCGAGCGTCTTCCCCTTGAACCGGGACAGAAGACGCCCTTTTTCTTTGCGCAGCACGGCCAGGATCAGCTTCTTCTGATCGGTAGACAGCATGCGGCTCCCTCCTTTATGTATGAAGCGCACGGGTCAGCTTCAGCTTGGTGAGGCCGAGTCGCTCTTCGGCCCCATGGGGATGCAAGGGCTCACTCCAGGCGAACCCGTCGCCCCGGAACCGGGGGATGAGATGCATATGGTAATGGGTCAAGTCATTGAACACGCCACCATTCTGGCATACGGTGATCCCATCCGGGCTGAACGCCTGCTTGAGGGCGACCGACAGCCGCTGCGAAGCCGCCATGATCGCGTGAGCGGTGTCGTCGTCCAGCTCCTCGACATCGAGCACATGCCGTTTGGGCAGGATGAGCGTGTGCCCTTCATTGAACGGGGCGATGTCCAGTACGCACGTAACCCATTCATTCTCATATACGATATGCAAGTCAGGCTGAGCCCCGCTCGCAATCCTGCATCCCAGACACTGCATGGCCCTGTTCGCTCCCTTCCATACTTACGCTAAAGGTAACATAGCTATAGCCAAAAAATCCATAGCGTCGCCGCTCGCGTTCTGGCAATATAAAGCTACCCTCACTATCGAGAAGCCCATTAATAAGGAGAGAAGCCCTCTGATCTACCATTTCAGCGAAAATCCGGATATCGAACGGTTCATCCCGCGTCCCGCCAAAGTGCTGCCGGGGATGCCCCCTGTCGTGTGGGCGATCGATGCGGAGCATGCCGTTAACTACTACTTGCCGCGCGACTGCCCTCGGGTGATTTATGCCCGGACAGACACGGCTGCGCCGGAGGACATCGCCAGGTTCTTCGACGGGTCGGCCGCCGACGTCATCATAACGGTGGAGTCGCGCTGGATGGACCGAATCCGGGAGACGCAGTTGTACCGGTATACGTTCTCGAACGAGCTCTTCGTCCTGAGCGACGCTAATGCCGGCTACTATGTCTCCTCGGAGGAGATCGTGCCGCTGCGGGTGGAGCCCATGGGCGACCTGATTTCGGCCATATTGGGAACCGGCGCGGAGCTGCGCTTCACGCCATCGCTCGTCCCGCTGCGTCAAGCCGTCATCGCCTCCACGCTGTCGTTCTCCGTCATCCGTTTCGCGTATGCCTGGCAGATGACGTAGGCCGGGCGGCCAAGGGGGTTACTGGACGGCCCAGGCGTGCAACAGTTCCGTTCTCGTAGAACGGAACAGCTCTGCCGCCCGCTCCACATGGCGCACAATATCGGAGGCGTCTGCCAAGCGGTGCAGCTCTTCCAGTTGCAGCACGATTTCAGCGGGCAGGTGGTCGGAGATGTGGACGAGGAAATAGTCCGTGATCAGCGGAGTGTACCGCATCCGCAGCAGCTCGATCAGCGGGTGGAGCACGTACTTATGGTAGTAAGCATGTGCCTCGAGGAATCGGCCCCGCTGCGCGTATTTGAGCGCTCGGATCCGCTGGTCGAAGACACCCTCGAGATCGGCTAACCGCCCAGCGTGAGCTGTGGCGACGGCAGCGAAGTCGGCGTTCTTCCACCGGATGACCGACGCTTTGTCGAAGATGACCTTCGGCACCTCATGCTCGTTCTCCACGGTGAAGGCGAATGAACGGCTATGGCTCTGCACCGTCACGTCGAGCAGCAGCGTCGGCGGCGTCGCTTCGAGATGGTACACCTGGTACCATAGCTTCGGCCCCGGCCGAGTCGGCCCGTGGCAAATATCGAGCCGCCCGTACGTGCGCAGCGCTTCCGCCAGATCGGCCAGCACGGACTCCTCGCAGCCGTCCTCCACATCGAGGACGACATCCACGTCCGAGTAGGCGTCCAATCGATTCGTGCCGTCGGAGCCTTCGAGCCAATAGGCGTACACCCGGCCGTCTTCCCGGAACCGGTCGGCAATCGCTTGGATGAGGGTATTTCGGTCGAGTTGATTCGTCATATTCATGGTGGGGATCCTCCTGAAAAAAAGAAAGCAGAACCGCATCGGCCCTGCTTTCCGCTATTTTGCCACATTTTGCACTAGATCACGGGTTTTGACGATAATTTTGCGAATGCTGTCTTCCGACAAGTGGTACCGCTGGATGAGGTCCAGCACGGACCAGCCGGTATTGTACAGATGGAAAATTTCCCGGTTGCGCTTCTCGATCAGCTTGCGAGTGCCGTTGTTCTCGCCCCAGCCTGCGCGTTTTTTCTCCATCTTGGGTACGTAGATCAGTTCGCCTTGAATATATTGTTGCAGCTCCTTAAGCAAGCTAGGGGGAAGAAAATCCTTTCCGTTTTTGTAACTCACTGATGAAAACCTCCTCGTATTTAGATGATGCCGTCAGGTTAGTAGTCGTAAATGCAAACACATGCGCTCTCATCTTAACACCTCCTATGTAGAATTTTTTGGATTGCGGTACTTGCAAAAATGGGAATAAAAAAACACGATACCCCACATCGTGCCTGCCGTTTCACGTATAGATGCTCGTAGCGACTGGTGTCAGGTTGGAATGGCGTATGCAGTTAAAAGTCTCGCACCTCAATCATTGTGTTGGCCCAAGCGTTAAACATTCCGCATCCTCCTTTCACCGATTTTTGAAACATTATTCCAGACATAACAATTATATTGGAACGAACCCGAATTGGGCAAGGGGAAATTTCCGCTATTTCCACCTGCGCGCTCCGATTCGTCGCCCTTTTTCCATTAACTCACGTTTCCAAATGCCGCTCAAGGGGAAAAAATGCTTATACTTGTTTTTTCCTTGTTTGTAATCTTCCTAATGACAATTAGAGCCCGCCCCGGGGAATTATCATCGGCCACCCCTAATATGACAGAAGGTGTCATCATTCCCACTTTATACTGATCCATGTATGAACTACGCGAAAGGTGTTGAACGCATGGATCAGAATTACATCGTCATCCAAGGCGCGCGCGAAAACAACTTGAAGGACGTAACGCTTCGCGTTCCGAAGCGGAAGCTGACGGTTTTCACCGGGGTATCCGGCTCCGGTAAATCGTCGCTCGTTTTTGACACGATCGGCGTCGAGGCGCGGCGGGAGTTGAACGAAACGTTCAGCGCATTCATCCGCAACCGGCTCCCGAAGTTCAGCCAGCCCGAAGCGGACGCGATTGAACATCTGTCCCCCGCCATCGTCGTCGACCAGAAGCGGCTCGGCGGCAACTCTCGGTCGACCGTCGGCACGATCACGGACGTCTACGCGCTGCTGCGGCTTTTGTTCTCGCGCGTCGGGCAGCCATACGTCGGCAATTCGAACGCGTTCTCGTTCAACGATCCGGCCGGGATGTGCCCCGAATGCCACGGCGTTGGCAAGATCGTCTCGGCCGACGTCGACAAGCTGTTGGACCGGTCGAAGTCGCTAAACGATGGCGGCATTGCTTTTCCGACGTTTCGCGTCGGCACTTGGTACTGGAAATATTACGTCATGTCGGGGTTTTTCAACAACGATAAGCGGTTGAAAGATTACACAGACGAGGAATGGAACTTATTGCTTTACGGCATCGGCGGGAAGGAAGCGAAAATCACGTTCGATACGCCAGCCGGCCCGATGGACGCAAGCTACGAGGGCGTCGTCACGAAATTCGAACGGCTTTACATCAAGCGTGATTCGGAGGAAATGGCAGAAGCGACCCTAAGCCGCGCCCAGCCGTACATGACGTTCGCCCCCTGTCCGCTCTGCCGCAGGACTCGGCTCAATCAAGCGGCACTGAGTTGCCGAATCGGCGGTTTGAACATCGCGGAGATGGTCGCCATGGAGATCGGCGAGCTCATAAACGTCGTGCGCAGCATCAAAGAATCGGTTGCGGAGACGGTAACATCCGCGCTGGCCGAGCGGCTTCAGCAACTGATCGACATCGGACTCGATTACCTTAGCCTCGACAGGGAAACGGCGTCGCTGTCCGGCGGAGAATCGCAGCGGATCAAGATGGTACGCCACCTCGGCAGCAGCCTGACCGACATGCTGTACATTTTCGACGAACCGAGCGCCGGGCTGCACCCAAGAGACGTCATCCGGTTGAACCGGCTGCTCCGCCGGCTGTGCGACAAGGGAAACACGGTGATCGTCGTCGAGCACGACCGCGATGTCATCGCGGCCGCCGAACATATCGTCGACGTCGGCCCTCGCGCCGGCGTGCATGGCGGGCAGATCGTCTATGAAGGGGACTATGAAGGACTGCTGCATGCCGACACCCTGACGGGTCGGTACATGCGGCACGAGCTGCCGCTGCGCGAGGACGTCCGTCAGCCGACCGGCTGCTACCCGATCGTCGATGCGAAGCTTCATAACTTAAAGCAGGTATCCGTCGACATCCCGGCAGGCGTGCTGACCGTCGTGACCGGCGTAGCCGGCTCCGGCAAAAGCTCGCTGATCAACGGCGAGTTCCTAGCGCGCTACCCGGAGGCAATCGCGACAGACCAGTCGGCCGTAGGGGCATCGGTCCGCTCGAACCTGGCCACGTATACGGGCATCATGGACGAGCTGCGCAAGTTGTTCGCGAAGGCGAACCTCGTGAGCGCCTCCCTGTTCAGTTTCAATTCGTCGGGGGCATGCGAGACGTGCCAGGGGCTCGGCGTCCTCTACACGGACCTTGCCTTCATGGAGGGCATCCGCACCGTCTGCGAAACGTGCGGCGGCCGCCGGTTCAAGGAGGAAGTGCTGCAGTACCGGTACCGGGGCCGATCGATATCGGAGGTGCTGGCGCTGACGTCCGAAGAGGCCCTGACCGTATTCGACAAGCAGCCGTCCATCCGCCGCCGTCTGCAGGCGGCAGCGGACGTCGGGCTCGGCTACGTGACGCTCGGACAGCCGCTCAGCACCCTGTCGGGCGGCGAGCGGCAGAGGCTGAAGCTCGCCTGTGAGCTGCACAAGGCGGGGAGCATTTACGTCATGGACGAGCCGACGACCGGCCTCCACATGTCCGACGTCGGGCTGCTGCTCGACATCATGAACCGCTTGGTCGACGCCGGCAATACGGTCGTCGTCATCGAGCATCACCCGGACATCATCCGGAGCGCGGACTGGATCATCGACATGGGCCCGGAAAGCGGCGCCCGGGGCGGCACGGTCATTTTCCAGGGGACACCGCAGCAGCTCGTTGAAGGGCAAGGTGACGCAGCGCGCTCGATCACAGGCAAATATTTACGCGGCGAGCTGCGGTGACGGCTAAAACGGTGGGCGGGCGCCGTGTCAGTCTGACGGGCGGTGCGAGCCCTTAGGGCAAGGCGCGGATGACCGCGCCGTCGGCCGTGAGCGCCGCCCGGATCTCGCGGGCGAAGCGGAGCGCTTCCTGGGTGTCGCCATGCAGACACACCGTCTGCGCTGCGCCGGCGCGGAGCAGCCGGCGCACCTGCACGACCGCTTCCAGCGGGTCGTGGAGCAAGGCGTCCGGATGCGAGCGCGGCACGAGCGTGCCATCCGGCTGATACCGCCGGTCGGCGAACGCCTCGGCGGCGGTGCGCAAGCCGCGCCGCTCCCCGGCGCGGATCGATTCGCTGCCGGCCAGGCCGACCAGCACGAGGCGAGGATCGAGGCGGTGCACCGCCTCCGCGATCGCCTCGGCCAAGGCGGCGTCGGCCGCCGCCATGTTGTACAGCGCGCCATGGGGCTTCACATGGCGCACCTCTGCGCCTTCGACACGGGCGAAGGCTTGCAAGGCCCCGACCTGGTACACGACCAGGTCGTACGCCTCCTGCGGCGAGATCGCCATCGCTCGCCGCCCGAACCCCACCCGGTCGGGCAAGCCCGGGTGGGCGCCGATCGCGACGCCGTGCCGCAGGCACAGCCGCACGGTGTCGCGCATAGTGGCGGGATCGCCGGCGTGGAAGCCGCAGGCGATATTCGCCGACGTCACGAGGCGCAGCAGCTCCTCGTCGGCGCCGAGCCGGTAGACGCCGAACCCTTCGCCCACGTCGGCGTTCAGGTCGACTGTGCGGGGGATGGCGTCGTTGTTTTGGGGATCTACCGGAGGATGGGACATCGGGACGTCCACCTTTCATTCTGTAGCGTGGTCAAGGCACGGCTTTACTTTTCCATAGCCTGCCACACCCGCTTCCCGCCTGTCAAGCCGCCAGCCTTGTCTAGGCTGCCATCTCTTCGTATAACCATGAAAGCGAGAACGGCTCTGTCGCCACCGAATGACGTGTTAGTTCGATTTTGCCAAATTAGAGTCGGTGCCTAAGGGAAGTCCACGCTTTGCAGTTCGATTTTTCCTAATTAAACGGCGGTATTCCCGGGTCCGTGTTCGAAACGTGCGCTCCAATTCGGCGAAATCGATCTAGAGCTCGTCCATATGATATCGAGCCCTTCTGTAAGTTCGTGAATTCAAACTAGAACACGTTCATATCGGTTCGACGAGCCATCCACTATAAAGCATCAGTCTCCGAACCCGACTAACCCGGGTGCAGCGCCTAGTCCGTCGACCGCAGCCGGAGCCGGATGCCCGCCTTCAGCCGCTCCAGCTCGAGCCGCTGGGCGAGGTACAGCCACTCGGCCTCCTCCGGCTCGATCTCGACGAAGTGCAGCCGGCCGCCGGGCGGCACCTGGGCGACGACGGGCAAGTCCGCGGCCGCCACCTGGGCGATGCGCGGGTACCCGCCGGTCGTCTGCCGGTCGGCCAGCAGCAGCACCGGCGCGCCGTCCGGCGGCACCTGCACCGTGCCGGCGGTCACCGGCTCCGTGACGAGCTCGCCCCCCGGCGCGGCCAGCGTCAGCGGCGCGCCCGCGAGCCGAGCGCCCATGCGGTCGCTGCGCGGCGTCACTGCGTACGGCTCCGCCGTCAGCGCCGCGCGGCTCGCCGCGTCGAAGCGCGCGTGCTCCGCCCCGCGCGTGACGCGCACCGCCGCAGGCGCCCCGGCCGCCGCGTACGGCGGCAGCGCCCGCGCGCTCGCGCCCCAGCGCGCCGCGGCGAGCGGCGCCGCCGGGCCCGCGGCGCGGGCCAGCGCTCGCGCGAGGCGCTCCGCGTCCGCGGACGGCCGCCCGACGGGGACCTCGTCCCCGTCGCGGAGCGCCCGCCCGCGGACGCCGCCGAGCGCGGCGCGCGCGAGCGTGCTGCGGCTGCCGAGCGCCGCCGGCACCTCCACGCCGCCGGCGGCGGCGACATACGCGCGGCAGCCGGCCGACGCGGCGCCGAAAGCGAGGGCGCTGCCGCGCCGCACGAACACCGGGCGCCACAGCGGCACGGCGAAGCCGTCCACGGTGGGCGACAGGTCGGCGCCGCAGACGGCGATCAGCGCGTCGGCCCGGAACGCCAGCACCGGGCCGAGGAGCGTGATCTCAAGCGCGGCGGCATCCGGCGCGTTGCCGACGAGCGCATTCGCCGTCTCCAGCGCGAAGGCGTCCACCGCACCGCCGACCGGCACGCCATAGCGCTGATAGCCGGCCCGGCCGAGGTCCTGCACCGTCGTCAGCAATCCCGCTTGCTGCACGTATAGGCTGCTCATGACGACGGCCTCCCTTCCGCCAGCGCCTCGAACTCCGCCGCTCCTATCGCGGTGAACCGCACTCGATCGCCCGCCTGCAGCAGGCTGACCGAGTCGGCCTCCGGCCGGAACAGGCGGAGCGGCGTCCGCCCGATCAGCTGCCAGCCGCCCGGCGACTCCAGCGGGTAGACGCCGGTCTGCGCTCCGGCGATGCCTACGCTCCCGGCGGGAACTGCGAGTCGGGGCGTACCCCGTCGAGGCGTAGCGAGCCGCTCGTCCAAGCCGCCCAAATATGGAAAGCCGGGCAGGAAGCCGATCATGTACACGGCATACTCCCCGGCTGTATGACGCCGGACGACTTCTTCCGGCGTCAAGCGGGTATGTTGTGCCACTGCATCCAGATCCGGACCGTACGCGCCGCCGTAGCAGACCGGAATGTCGACGATACGAGTCTCGACGCTCACGTCAGCCCCGTCGGCACTAGCCCACAGGTCCCGAACATGCTCGCACACGAGCTCGAATGGCAGCCGATCGCCCCGCCCCCCGGCTGCCCGGTACACGACCCAGGCATCGTAATAGACGGCCAACGACGCGTAGGCCGGGACCGTCTCGATCATCCCGGCGAACGGCTTCTCCCGCAGCCGGGCGTCCAGCTCCAACACCATGAGCTGAAGAGCGCGGTCGATCCGGCGGCCGAACCGGACGAGCAGCCCTTGCTCGCCTAGCCGTTCGAATTGAATGTCCTGCTGGATGTCCTGCTCGCCTAGCCGTTCGAATTGAATGTCCTGCTGGATGTCCTGCTCGCCTAGCCGTTCCAATTGGTCCTGCTCGCCTTTTCTTTCAAACGCCATCGCCCTCACCCCCTAGCCCCTCGATTCTAATAAACCACTTTCCAGTTCCGGTCCAGCGTAGCATGAATCGTCCCGCGCTGCAGAATGTAATCGGCGATCAGCTCCGACACATCGGTCGGAATGTCCTTCACAACCGGCTTCCCCTGGTACATGGTGTAGTTCCCGCCGCCGCCAGCACGATAGTTGTTCATGACGACGTCATACTGGGCATCCATCCGAACCGGTTCCCCATTATGAGATAGCTCCACCACCCGCTCCCCGACCGGCAGCCGGATGTCGAGCGTGTACGTGATTCCCTCCCACATGTCGTAATTGTAGGGCTGCGGTTTGGGCTGCATGAAGCTGGGGTTGACGGCGACCGTCCCATCCGTGCTCGTCTGAAAGTACGAAGCCGACAGCTCCAAGGCGTCCCGCATGTCCTGCCCCGTAATCCGGATGACCTTGAGCGTGTTCGGGTAAATGTAGTTGGACACGATATCCCGCATCGTCACGTTGGGCGGAATGCCCGGGGAATCGTCCGCGAACAGCGCCGTATTCGAAATCGAAGTGCCGGCCGCCTCCATCTGCACCCGGTTGATGAATTCGATCAGCGGGCTGTCGCCGAGCCGAATCCGCATCGGATCCAATACGACCATATCGCCTTCCACGCATCCCATCGGCTGATCGAGCCATTCCTGGGTTTTCCGCTCATATTCCGCTGCCATACGCAGCACCGTTTCATCCGCCTCTACGCCCTGGACGCTCAGCAGCTCGGACTGCTTGGACACGATGCCCCACGGTCCGCCATCCGCCCGTTCCAGCGTCACCATGATTCGGGCCGCCTGCTCGCCCCGATGTCCGGGTTGGGCCACGAGAACGCCATTGATCGTTTTACCTTCAATCGTCCGGTGCTGGTGTCCGGTCAAAAGCACATCGATCCCCGGCACGTCCATGCACAGCGCGTACCCTTGATTTTCCCCCGTCAGCGGTTCGGTCGGCTCGCCCGTATCCAGATCGCGTTCGAACCCGCCGTGGTAGGCGACGATCATCACATCCGGCTTCTCCTCGGCCCTCAGCTTCGGCACCCACACCTTCGCCGTCTCGACCGCGTCCAGGAACGCCAGTCCTTCGATGTGAGCGGGATTTTCCCAGTTGGGAATGTACGGCGTACAGAGCCCCAACATCGCCACCCGGACACCGCCTTCGAGCTCCTTCACCAGATAAGGCTTCCCGAACGCCGGCTCGCCTGAAGCCGAATCGACGATGTTGGCCGCCATCCAAGGGAAATGAGACTCCCGAACCGCTTTATCCAGATGAGCCCGGCCATAGTTGAATTCGTGGTTGCCGAGCACCGCCCCGTCCGCCTTCAGCTCGTTCATGACGAGAATCATCGGGTTCGGCGGCTCGGGATCGAGTCTCGCATGGTGGTACGCGAGCGGGGTCCCTTGAATCATATCTCCGTTGTCGATCCACAGAAATGTCGGATTCGCGGCGCGCTGCCGCTTGATCAGAGTAGCCAGCTTGGCCAGCCCCACGTCGTGGGGACGGTTGTTGGCATAATGAATCGGCATCAGATTGCCGTGTACGTCGCTCGTTTCCAGGACGGTAAGAGTGATTCGGTTAGGTTGGGAATCTTGTGCCATCGGATCGATCATCCTTTTGAAATATTTTTTCTGAATTCACCGCAAAACGCGGTATTCTAACAATAGTTTAACATTAAGGGCAATTACATTTTTTGTCGAATCGTGATATGCTTGGGTTGTTGTCCACATTACCGCCTGGAGGGGTTCAAATGAAATTTGGCAAAATTGCCGCCATCAGCCTATCGGTCTTACTGGCTACCAGTATGCTCGCCGCGTGCGGGAAGAAAACCGGAGGCAGCTACGTACCCAAAGAATTGAAGGTGCAGTTCGTTCCATCCCAGAACGCGGAGACGCTTGAAGCGAAGGCCAAGCCGCTCGAAGGCTTGCTGTCCAAGCAGCTCGGCATTCCGGTGAAAGTGTCCGTCTCCACCAGCTATAACACGATTATCGAAGCCATGGCGTCCAAGCAAGTCGATGTTGGCTTCTTGCCTCCCAATACTTACGTACTCGCCCATGACGAGAAAAAAGCGGCCGACGTGCTGCTCCAAGCTCAACGCTTCGGCGTGAACGACGCCACCGGCCAACCGACAACCGACCTCGTGGACTTCTACAAGTCGATGATCGTCGTCAAGGCCGACTCCCCGATCAAGACCGTGAAGGACTTGAAGGGCAAGAAGATCGCTTGGCAAGACGTAACATCGTCCGCAGGCTATGTATGGCCGGCCGCTACGCTGCTGAATGAAGGCCTGAACCCCGAGAAGGACGTGACTGGCGTGACCGTGAAAGGCCATGACAAAGCGATTCTCGCGCTGCTGAACGGCGAAGTGGACGCCGCTGCCGTGTTCCAGGACATCCGGGTTCAGATGAAGGACGTACCGGACGCCGTCGCCAAAACTCGCGTGCTCGCGTTCACCGAGAAAATCCCGAACGACACGATCAGCGTGCGTAACGACATGGATGCCGACTTCCGCAAGAAGCTGTCCGACGCGTTCATCGCCATCGGCAAAGATCCGGAAGGCAAAAAGATCATCGCCGACGTATACTCTCACCAAGGCTATGTGGCGTCGGAGGACAAAAACTTCAACATCGTGCGCGATTACGCCAAGAAAGTCGGACAAAAGTAAGCCGATCCCGAATGCTCGAACTAAGAAACCTTCAGTTCTACTTTAGTGGAACTGAAGGTTTTTTTTGTATGCGTACTATTTCCGAGGCTTTATCGATCCTTTGGCACCCCAAAAGAACAAACTGGCTACAGCCGCAGCAACGGTGATCAGCGGAGCCGCCATTATGAAGAAACTTTCCATGCGTTCCTCTCCTCCTTTACATTCGCTCGTTCCAGGTCACCGGCTAGTGGGAGTCCAGCTTGCCCTTTACATACTTCGCATCGAACAGGAAGAGCCGCATCAGCAAATATAGCGATGGAATGAGCAGCAGCAGGCCGAGTACGAACGCAATGATGAGCGCAACGGCCATCGCATCGCTGGTGAAATTGCCATAGATCGTTAAGTACGGGTACAAAATATACGGCAGATGGCCCGCCCCGTAGCCGAAGAACGCGAAGCCGAACTGAAGCATGACGAAGACGAATGCCCAGCCGAGCTGTTTCCGTGTCCAGACCAGCGATACCGCAACGAGGAAGCAAAGGAATGAAGCCACGAACATGCCGGACAACGACAACAGGTTCTCGAAATGCTCAGGGTTGTGGCCGCGGATCGAGAAGAAGACGAGCAGGCTGCTCAGTATGGTCGGGACGCTCCATGCAAGCGCGTATTTACGCACGACTTCGAAGGCCGGCCGGTCGTCGGCTTTGTAGGCATAATAGCTCAGGAACATCGCCGAGATGTATAGCACACTGACGAGCGCCAGCAGGACGACCGACCAAGAATAGGTGCTCTTGAGCAAGTTCCAGAATAGGAACCGGACAACGCCCTCCCCGGTGACCTCGATGTAGCCGCCCTCGGAGATCGTCATCACGGTCGACAGAGCGGCTGGAATAAGCAAACCGCTGGCGCCATACAGCAGCATATACACTTTGCTCGCCCGTGTCCCATAGGTGTTGAAGGCATAGTAGGAGCCACGGATGGCCAACAGCACGATCGCGACGCTCCCGGGGACGAGCAGAGCGGTGCCGTAATAGAAGGCAGTGTCGGGGAAGAAGCCGACGAAGCCGACGAAGAAAAAGACGAGGAATACATTCGTCACTTCCCACACCGGCGACAGGTAGCGCTCGATGACGTTCTGGATCAGATGCCGCTTTCCGGTGATCGAACTGAAATAGCTGAAGAATCCGGCCCCGAAGTCGATCGACGCGACGATCAGATAGCCGAACAAGAACAGCCATAGTACTGTGATGCCAATCACTTCATAGCTGATGTTCATCGGATTGCGCCTCCTTCCTCTTCCTCCATGCCGCGCGCCACCATCTCGTCCTCCGCCCGGTTCGAGCGGAACATGCGGGTCAATACTCTCACCGAGGTAATCCCCAGAACGAGATAGAGCAGGGAGAACACGATCAACATCGTGTCGACATGTTCGGAAGTCGTCGCCCCCTCCGACGTGCGCATCAGACCTCGTAGAATCCATGGCTGCCGGCCGACCTCGGAGAAGATCCAACCGTGTTCGATCGTGAGCATCGCCACAGGCGCCGCGACAATAATGAGCCGGAGCAGCCATTTCGCATACGGATTCCCTCTCCGCAGCCTCATAGCAATTAGAAACAGCAGCACCACGAGGGTCATATAGCCGACATACCCCATCTTGATATCGAACAAGTAATGAATATACAGCGGCGGATGCTCATCCTTCGGAATGTCGTTCAGGCCGATGACGGTCGCGGATGGATAGCCGTGGGCCAAGACGCTGAGTGCGTTCGGCAGGTGCAGCCCGTACCGGACTTCATTGTTCTCGTCCAGCACGCCTCCGAACACGAGAGGGGCATGAGATTGCGTCTCGAAATGCCATTCCATGGCGGCGAGCTTCTCCGGCTGGTACTTGGCCAAGTACTTCCCTGACAAGTCTCCGATGACCGCCGTAGAGACGAGGAACACGAAAGCGCTCACCATTGTCAGCTTCAGCGCCTTTTTGTAGTACACATGATCGCGTCCCTTAAGCAGCGACCAGGCCGAGACGGCCGCCAGCACCAGAGCGCATGTCAAATAAGCGGAGGAGAGCACATGGGCAACCTTGGTCGGCATGGCGGGACTGAGCATCGCGGCGATCGGATTGACGTCGGTGATCTTCCCGTCGGTATACGTAAACCCCACCGGATAGTTCATGAACGCATTCACAATGGTAATGAAGAAGGCCGAGGCCGACGAGCCGATCACAACCGGAACGAGCAGCCAGAAATGGGCCGTCCGGCTCTTGAAGCGGTCCCAGGTATACAAGTAAATGCCGAGAAAAATCGCCTCGAAGAAGAAGGCGAACGTCTCCAAGAAGAGCGGCAGCGCGATCGCTTGCCCCGCAACCCGCATGAAGCTGGGCCAGAGCAGACTGAGCTGGAGCCCGATCGCCGTCCCCGTGACCACGCCCACGGCCACGGTAATAACGAAGCCGCGCGCCCATCGGCGGGCGAGCAGCAAATAATGCGCGTCGCCCCGCTTGATGCCGATCCACTCGGCAAGCGCGATCATGAGCGGGACTCCGACCCCGATCGTGGCGAATATAATATGAAACCCAAGAGTTAAGGAAGTCAACATGCGGCTAAACATAACGGGATCGTAACTGGTCAACATAGCTTCCTCCTCCAATAGGACGACCGTATCGTCGCTTCAATCCGACTTAGTCCAAGAAATGGCGAATGATGGCAAGGAGCATGATGGCGGCAACCCCGATGCACAGCAGAATGAGCCGCCGCTCCTGTTTGGCGATCCGCTGTCCCGGATCATTGGAATTCGAAGATTTCACAGGTTCCCCCACCTTCCTAGTACTCAATAGTGAATTCAATCTGGGGTGATACCCCAAGTATAAACCATTCCGGAGCGGGTCAATCAGCCGTATGTGTCGGATTGTTTAAGGAAGGATTACATATTGGTGAAGATAAAGGGAGCGGCCGTCTCGGACTATATTTCACGTCCAATGCAGCCGCTCCGTTGTTCGAACCCATGCCACTATTTTATGTGCCTACACAAGCCGACGGCGAATATAGCCGGAGATCCAGTCGATCAGCGTCACCATAATGATGATGCCGTACAGAATGATCGCCACCCGCGGCCAGCTCCGCGCCTCGAGGGCGAAGATGAGCGGCGTGCCGATCCCGCCCGCGCCGATGATCCCGAGAATCGCCGCCGAGCGGACGTTGATCTCGAACCGATACAGCGTAAAGGACATGAAGTCCGGCAGCACCTGCGGGAGTACCCCGAACCATAGCACTTGCAGCCGGTTGGCTCCGCTCGCGGTGAGCGCTTCGGCCGGCCCGAGGTCGAGGTTCTCGATCGCCTCGGAATACAGCTTGCCTAGCATTCCGATGGAGTGCAGGCCTAATGCCAACACCCCGGCGAACGCGCCCGGACCGACCGCCTTGATGAACAGAATCGCCATGACGATCTCCGGGATCGTGCGGATGATGCTGAGCACGACTTTGCCGCTCGCGGTGACCGCCTTTCGCTTCGACATGTTGTTCGCCGCCCAGAAGGCGAAGGGTACGCACAGTACAGCGGAGATGAACGTCCCGAGCACCGAGATGGCGAGCGTATCGAGCAGCCCGCGCAGCAGGTCCTCGCCTTCCTTCAAATAAACAAAGCCCCAGTCCGGGTGGAGGAAGCCTTTGCCGATCGCTTTGGAGACGGTGGCCGCCTGTTCCTTGATCCCTTCGAACGGAATGCCGGCGAACGACCAGATGTAGACGATGAGGATGAAGACGGCGACGAGCCAAAAGCGGATGCGCGCCCCCTTCGGTTTAACAGGCATCGCGGTTCTCATAGCAGTTTCCCCCGTACCTTCGTACTCACGTAATCGATCACCAATACGACCGCCAGTGTCAGCAGAATAATCGTCGAAGCCCGGTCATACCGCAGCTGATTGAGCGAGCGCTCCAGGTACAGCCCGATCCCCCCTGCCCCGACAAGCCCTAGGACGGCCGCCGCGCGGACGTTCACCTCGAACGTATAGAGGAAATACGCCATGAAGGAGGCGGTCACTTGAGGGACTACGCCGAAATGGATCCATTGGATTTTGCTCGCGCCTACCGCGGTCATGGCTTCGAGCGGACCCGGGTCGATCGATTCGATCGATTCGTACGTAAGCTTGGCGACGAGGCCGAAGGAGAAGAAGATGAGGGCCAGGATACCGGCGACCGGTCCAATGCCGAACACGGCGACGAAGACGGAAGCGAACAGCAAATCCGGAATCGTCCGCACCAGGTTCAAGATGAAGCGGGCCGGGACGTTCAGCCACGGAGTTCGCGTCACATTGCGCGCGGCGAATACGGCGACCGGAATCGCCAGCAGACCGCCGATCGTCGTCCCGATGACGGCCATTCGGATCGTCTGCAGCATCGGATCCCAGACGACATCTAGATAGGATAGATCCGGCGGGAACATCTCCACGATCAGGCTCCACATCTCGGGGATGCCGATCAGCAGCTTAAGCGGCGTTGCCTCCGTCTTAATTGAGCTCGCGACCAGCAACGCGATGACGAGCACGGTGGTGACGATCGCCTTCGTCTTGGGCGGCCTCGCCGGCCAAGGGGCGCCCGAGCTCGCGGTGGGGGTGGACTTCGAGTCGCTCATGCTTCGGTTCCTCCCAACAGCTCGTCCTTTTTGATCGCGCGCCCATAGATCGAGGAGAACACTTCGTCGGTCGCTTCCGCTACCGGTCCGTCGAAGACGAGCTCTCCCGCGCGCAAGCCGATGATCCGGGTCGCATATTCCCGGGCCAAGTCGATGAAGTGCAGGTTCACGATCGTGGTGATGCCCAGCTCCTGGTTGATCCGCTTCAGGTCGTCCATCACCTGGCGGGTCGTGAGCGGGTCGAGCGAAGCGACCGGCTCGTCGGCCAGGATGATCTTCGCTTCCTGCGCCAGCGCCCGCGCGATCGACACGCGCTGCTGCTGGCCGCCCGAGAGCTGATCGGCCCGTATGTAGGCCTTCTCTAGAATATTAACGCGGCTCAGTGCCTCCATCGCCAGCTGGACGTCCTGCTTCGGGAACAGCCCGAGCAGCGTACGCCATGTCGGATGATAGCCGACACGCCCGGACAGTACGTTGCGGATGACGGAAGACCGCTTCACGAGATTGAAGTTCTGGAAGATCATGCCGATTCCGCGCCGCATCTGGCGAAGCTGCTCTCCTCGAGCCGCGGTGATCGACTGTCCGTTAATGATAATTTCTCCTTGCGTGATGTCGTGCAGACGGTTGATGGATCGTAGCATCGTCGATTTGCCCGCGCCGGACAAACCTACGATCACGACGAACTCCCCAGGCTGGATCGTCAGGTTCAAGTTATTGAGACCGACTGTCCCGTTGGGGTAGATTTTGGATACGTTGCGAAATTCAATCATACTGCTTCCCTCCGTCTTTTCGACTCCAGCTTCTATTCTATTCGACAAAAAGGTACAAGTCTATGGTAAGATCAATGGGAAACCGCCATGCGGGCGAACGATTCCTAACATGGGGAGAATGGTGTGAAAACTTTAATTATCGCAGAAAAGCCGGACATGGGGCGCAACATTGCGGCCGCTATCGAGCCGAGGGCTGTTAACAAGCGTACCCACCTCGAAGGAGCGCAATACGTGATCACTTGGGCCATCGGCCACTTGATCGGCTTGGCGGAGCCGGACAAATACGACGAGAAATATAAGAAGTGGAACTTTCAGGATTTGCCCATTATCCCGGACACGTTCAAGCTGCTGCCGAACTTCAAGACGAAGGACCAGCTGCAGGTGATCAAAACGCTTGCGGCCGATTGCGATGCGATCGTGAACGCTTGCGACGCCGGGCGGGAAGGGCAGCTCATTTTCGCCTACATCCAGCAGCATTTGCGCCTGCGCCAGCCGGTGAAACGGCTGTGGATCTCGGATTTGACGCCAGAGACGATCCGCCGCGGGTTCGAGACGCTGAAGGACGGGGCGGAGTACGACAACCTGACCCGAGCCGCCCGGGCCCGCAGCGAAGCGGACTGGCTCATCGGGATGAACGGCTCGCGCGCCTTCACGATCAAGCACCGGGAGCTGTTGTCCGTCGGGCGCGTCCAGACTCCCGTCCTCGCGCTTGTGTACGACCGGACGAAGCAGATCGAAGCGTTCTCTTCATTAAAGTTTTATGAAGTCGAGGCGTGGTTCGATCAAGCGGGAGACGGCGATGCCGGCAAGCTGACGTACAAGGGACTGTGGCAGGGCGACCGGATCACCGACCCGGAGAAGGCGGCGGCAATCGTCGACCGGGTGAAGGGGAAACCTGGGCATGTAGCGGAGTTCGAGGTAAAGGATACGCGGGAATATCCGATGAAGCTGTACGACTTGACCCTCCTGCAGCGGGAAGCGAACGCGAAGTTCTCCTTCTCGGCGAAGAAGACGCTCGATGTGGCGCAGGCGTTGTACGAGAAGCACAAGGTGATCTCCTACCCGCGGACGAACTCGAACTATGTGAACGAGCAAAACATTCCCGAGATGCACCGGACGCTCGACTCGTTGCGGGGGACCGCTTATGCGGAGCTCGCGCAGGGCGCAGACAAGCGGTTCGTCCATGTGAACAACCGCAGCGTCTGCAATCCGGAGAAGGTTGAGGATCACCATGCGATCCTGCCGACCGGCAAGCGGGCGGCAACGCTGTCCCCCGACGAGCAGAAGCTGTACGACCTCGTCGTGAAGCGGTTCTTGTCCCACTTCTACCCGCCGGCGGAATACAAGATACATACGGTCATCACCGAAGTGGAGCGGGAGCGGTTCAAGACGATCGTCAAGCAGGTGCTGAGCTTGGGCTGGAAGGTCGTCTATGCCGGCGACGAGGATTCCGGTTCGGGCCGCGGCAAGCGCGGCGGCGGGAAAGGGAGGGCCGACAAAGACGGGGCTTCCGGCGATGCGGAAGGCGCGTCGGCGGAAGGCGGAGCCGGCGGAGAGGCCGAGGAGCTGCTCGTCGAGGCACCCTTCGCCCTTGATCCGAACCTGCCTGTGCTCTGTACGGAGGCGGTGTCCAAGGATAAGGAGACCCAGCCGCCTAAGGCCTATACCGAGGGCACGCTGCTCAAGGCGATGGAGAGCGCCGGCCGGCAGATGGAAGACGAGGCGCTGCGGGACGCGATGAAGGACTCCGGCCTCGGCACGCCGGCGACCCGCGCCTCGATCATCGAGCGGCTGAAGCAGGTCGGCTATCTCGAGATGCAGGGCAAGCGCATCTTGATCACCGGCAAAGGCCGGGCGGCGATCGAACTCATCCGCGGCGCGGGTGTGGAGCTGCTCGCTTCGCCGGAGATGACGGGGCATTGGGAGCGTCGGCTGAATGAAATCTCGCGCGGCCAGGCGTCCGATGTTACCTTCATGGACAACGTGAAGAAGTTCACGCGGTCCATCGTGGACAAGGTCCGCGTGCAGCCGCAGGCGGACAAGGCCGCCTTCGAGGCGGCGAGTCCGGCCGCCGCGGGCCGCGGGCGCGGGCGGGGCAGCCGGGCCGGCGCCGACGCCGGCGGAGCCGCGCGCAGCCGCGGGCGCGCGGCACGCGGCGCTGGCGCCGCCAGCGGCGACGCGGCCGGCGACGCGGCGGGCGGCACAGCCGCTCGCGCGGGCACACGCCGCAGCGCGGCCGCGGGCGCCGGCAGCGCCGCGGCGCTGCGCGAGCGCGTGGCGGCATGCCCGCGGCCCGGCTGCGGCGGCGACGTGATCGTCGGCCACAAGGGCTACGGCTGCTCCCGCTTCCGCGAGGGCTGCAAGTTCGTCATCTGGAAGGACGCCTTCGGCAAGTCCTTGACCGTCGCCATGGCGCGCAGCCTGATCGAGAAAGGTCAGACCGGCAAGCTAAAGCTGACCGGCCGCGACGGCCGGCCCGCCGAAGGCAAGCTGGTGCTGCGGGACCCGAGCACCGGCACCCTCTCCATCGAGTCTGTTTAGCGGTGGCGTGCAGGCAGAAGGGGGCCTTCCTGATCAGTTGTCGGACCGCGCCGGAGCATACAGTTTTACAGCAAAAACTTCATAATAGGGCGATCCGTACGTAGCGCCGAATTCCAGTCGGATGCGGACGACGCCCTTCGCATTGGCCCTAATCTTATTGAGGGACAAATAATTGCCTTTCGCTTCCATTCTCGTCTGGCGTCCGTCCTCATGAGTCAGAATGACATCGTAATCCTTGACCAACGTTTCAATCGGATCGTCGAAATGCTCCAGCTCAAGCCTCGCATGGAAAGCGAGGTGGATTTCCTCCACATCTTTGGGAGCTCCAAAGGCAAATTCCAGCCACTCCCTACCTTCCGTCCGATCGGATATCCATAGGTTAGGAAGTCCGTAAGGTCTGGAATAGCCGTTCACCACATTGCCGGGAACATACATTGGTTGAGCGGGCTGCAAGTCCTTGAAGCAAATGCTTTTGTTCAGCTTCTTCAGCTTGGCCGGCTCCTCCGGCCGGTAATGGAAGCTGACCGCGCCCGTCAGACGCTCGTCATTGCAGTATGCCGCCAAATCCGCGCTTCCTTCCAGCACAATGTATAGCTTATCGTCGTCGGCTGTTTTGCAGCGTAGCTCTACCGTTACCCAATCGTCAAAGCCTGCCGCAATATCGATGGCGAAGCTGCCGATCTCGACGTCGGGAATATACGTTTCCTTCCGTTTGCCTCCGAACAGTTTCACGCACAAAGCTTCTGTCTGCAGGGATCCGTTCCTGATTTTGATCCGAACGCGGTCTGCAAAGCCTGTGGCGACCGGCAGCGCCAGGCAAAGCGCTTGATCCAGCGGAATTCTCTCCTCCGGAGTGTCGTTGCAATAGCTTCGCTCAGAAGAGGCCCGAATGCTTAATCCGTCCGCGAAATAGGGATCCAGCTCTTCCTTAAGGCCGACGATCGTTTGCCCATCCTTGAGAAGCCTCGACTGCAGCTCTCCCATCCGGTTCTTGTAGACATCGGAAGGATCCTCGCTGTATTTGACACATAGAGAGGCTGCCGTTCCAACCGCCTGACCCATGCAACCGCACGTGGCCATGACCCTTGTCGAACCGAACGCCACATGGGTGGCGCTTATGTTTCGGCCCGCCATCATCAGATTGGGAACATTGCTGGAGTACAAGCTCCGGAAAGGGATGTTGTACAGACCGGGAACGAAATTCCAGGCTGTAGCCGGCCCTTCGTCATAGATACCCTTGTTCGCGTGCAGGTCCATCGCCCACCCCCCGACAGCCACCGCATCTTCAAAATGGGGCTTATCCGTCAAGTCGTTCTGAGACAGCATGTGTGGTCCGATAAATCGTCTGGATTCCCGCTTCCCCGGAATCGGGCATACGTAATCCAGAATCAGATTGTCCACGTTGTCGAATTCACCGCTGTTTTTAATATAGTCCCAGATGCCATACACCAATTTGCGCAGCTCCAAAGCGATATCCTCGTTATTGTGGATGATGTCCAAATGCCCGCCGTATTCCAGCCACCACAAACCGCCGAGACCACTGACCTTGCGGGGAAAAACGCGATGATTCAAGCCCTTCCGAAGGCTTTCGAAAAAGCTCAGCTTTGTGATATCGTACGCAAATTCGGGTCTTCGGAACGGCACAGGGGTCCCCACATCTCGGGTTTGAAAAAGGATCGTGTCTCCCATCGTGTAATGATCCGCCGTTTCCGGGGCCAGCTCTTCATGATACTCGTGCTTGGCTTCTCTTCCCCGTCTGAAGTGAGCGCCTGCAAGATAGCCGACAATCCCATCGCCGGAGCAATCGATAAAATACCGGCTCGCAAAACGGAATTTGCGCTCGGAAGCCAGCTGCAGTCCTTCCACCCACTGAATCGGCCCGTTCTCCGCACCTGCATCATGCACGCACGTATTCAAAAACAGGGAAATGTTCGGCTCGCCGTAGACCATATCCAGCAATACCGTGTCCGAAATCGAGAGCATAAGCTTTTTGTTGTATAACGGATTATAGTGAAAAATCTTCAGCTTCAGCTCGTCCACCAACCCGCCCTCTCGGGCGTAATAAGACGGGCTGTTGCCCAAATACGCCGATCCGTTTATATGGACTCTGACTTCGCTGCTGGCGTTCCCCCCGAGCACCGGCCGGTCATTGATCAGCGATACGGTCAGGCCATGCCGCGCGGCGGCGATTGCGGCGCATACCCCGGCTATCCCTCCGCCGACAACCGTGACATCTGCATTTATTAGCTCCATTAGACTAACCTCCACGGTAAGATACACTTATCATGGTAGTTGTCCGCCATCTTCTTTTTTTACAGGATTTCGAGAAAAATTCATACGATATTGCGATCGCCCGACTGCCTTATTTGTTCCCGTACAACTTTTTTCTGTATTGCTTCGGAGTGGTTTCCGTATATTGTCTGAACAATTTGCAGAAATACCCTTCGTTTACGACGCCAACCTCCTCGCACAATTCCAAATTCGAATAATCCCGGACCTTCAACAGCTCAAGCGCCAACTCGATTTTCCGCCGGTTGATGTAATCGACGACACCTTCATTCATCGTTTTCTTAAACAGGCTGCTGAAGTAAGACGGGGCTAAATTGACGTGCTCGGCGATCGCCTGCAGCGTGAGACGCTGCTTCAGATTTTGCTCGATAAATCGTTTAGCCCTAATGATTTCCGTCCGGTAGTGCGAACTGCCGTCCTGTGAACAGGCAATGGCTAAATCGCGAATATACCGCAGCTGCTCCCTGACGGTCACGAATTGAAGCGGGAACTGCTCCGCGTCAGGCTGGTCGGTCCCGGCTTTGAGCTTCATCGCGATATCCCGGCAAAAATCCCGAAGCAACGGCGCCATGACGGACTTATGAATTTTGTTATCCGTGATAAATCGTTGCAGCGAAACGAGTTGCTTTTCAAGCTCATCCTTCGCCGTCTCCCCGTCAACCCGCCGGGTCAGCTCCTCCAGCTTCCGCTGAAGCTCGGCCTTGCCGTCGTGATTATATCGGAATCGGTGAAGCGCGGTTTGAACCGCATGGTCCTCCAGATAATAAAAATCGTCGCACGCCGCCACGGCTTCCCCATACGACTGCCGGATCGATTCCCACCCCCGGTGCGGCCCGCCGAACGCGACGGATACCGGCTGATTCAGATAGCGGCTCAGATGGCTCACAAGCTGGCGGCCGAGCGTTTGACATGCTTGCTCCGTGTCCATGTCGCTTCGGCTTTTCTCCCAAGAAATAAAACCAATAAACCGATTGTCGTACAAATCGGAAGCCGCACCCGTTCCGAAATTCATCACCGTCTCTTCGATGACGTTGGTCATGGCGTATTTCAGGATGCTTTGGTCGGCCGCCGAATACTCGCTTCGAAAGCTTCCGTAATGGTTCATTTCGACGATGAAGCAACAATAGAACTGGTCAAAAAAACGTACCTGCTGCCGATTTGCAAAATCCGGCGCAAGGCGGGAAGGAATTTCGCCCCGGATCAATTCGCCGAACAACTGCTTGCGCACCCGGTGCTTATTTTCCAGAACGGAGGCGTGCAAGGAATGAATTTCTTCGTCCTTGCTTCTGATTTCATCCAATACACCGGCCGCTTTATCCAAAGCCCGCCTTACGGCTTCTTCCTTTAGAGGAACTTTAACGATATAATCCAAGACGCTCACGCCGATCGCCCGCTGCGCATACTCGAACGAAGAATATGCCGTGAGCAGGATGAATTGGGTATTCGGGAGCGCAGGCTTCAGCCGCTCGATCATGGTAATTCCGTCCAGCTTCGGCATGACGATGTCGGAGATGACGATGTCCGGCTTCAGCTGCAGCGCTTCCTCCGCGCCTGTTATGCCGCCGTATGCTTTGCCGACCAAGCGGAACCGTAGATCCACGCCCGCCAGCTCTTGGAAAAACAGCTCCAATCTTTGCACGATCAAATCTTCGTCATCCACGATGAAGCATGTGTAGGTTCTCATTGCTGTGAATCTCCTTTATAGAACTTGCCGGGAATAAGGCGCGGATTCGCGTTTCCCGCTTCGGAACACTGAGGATTTGCAAGCCGTATTGTTCCCCGTAATGAAGCCGGATCCGCCCATGAATATTGTTCAAGCCGATTCGCGGCCTTCCGCCCTCCGACGGCTTCGGGTCCGCATGCAGGAGCTGCCCGATCCGGTCGTCGTCGATTCCTTCGCCTTGATCGATGACCTCCACAATAACGAAGGGACCTTCCCTGAACGCATGAATCATGATGGGGCCCTCAATTTGTCCTCCGTTATAGCCGTGAAACAAGCTGTTCTCCACCAACGGCTGCAGCAGCATGCGAAATACGGGAAAATCCAGCAATCCGTCCTCGATCCGCTTCACCAGCTCGAAGTGCCGGTTATATCGGATATTTTGTATCGCAAGGTAATCCGCTACGTTGTCCAGCTCCTGTCGCAGCGCAACTTGCTCCGAGGCGTCCGATATGCCGTATTCCAATAAGGAAATGAGCGAATAAATGACGACGTCGACCTTTTCCAGCTGGCCCAGGCGGATCACATTGCTTATAGAGCCGAGCGTATTGTACAGAAAATGCGGATTGATTTGCGATTGCAGCACTTGAATTTCCAGCTTCCGCTGCAGCTCGCTATTGATTTCGAGACGCCGGATCAGCTCGACGATCTGCCGCAGCATCCGGTCGAACGCTCTGGACAGATCGCCAAATTCGTCGGTGCGGTTGATGGATATCTTAATGCCGAGATCGCCCTGCTCGACAAGGTTCATTTTTGTTTTAAGGTAGTAGAGCGGCTTGCGTATATACTTGGCTATCAGGTAGGAGATGAGCGAGCTGAGCAGCAGCCCTGCTAGCAAAAGAACCAGATAGTAAGTTTCCAGCCTTTTCAAGGCGGTATTCAAGCGCGATTCGTCGTTGATGGAGACGATGAACCAATTGAATTTTCCCGTGGGACGATTGAGAACGGTGACCAGCTTTCCAGCCGAAGTCTGAAGTTTAAGGCTCGCCCCGCTTGCTTTAATTATTTGCTCTGCCCTCGTGGTGCCAATAGAAAACGAACGGTTCTCCACATCCGGATAACCGTGCGTATCGGTAAAGCCGGCAACAATGCTGCCTGCGGAGGTGATCAAGGCCAGGTTCATTTGCTCATCCCTGTTGATTTTGAACAAGGCATCCTCAATCGAATGAAGGTCCAAATCCACCGCAATCGCGGCCGGAGTCGGGGAATTGGTCAAATAGCGGACCATCGTCACCGTCCAGCCGGAATAGCGCGATTTGTACGGCTCGCTGACGAAGGTTGTCAGCCGGGCTTTCGCCGCCGCATCGAACAGCGGCTGCCGTTCCGGCTGCGGCTCGTCGAAAATCCGGGTCGGCACGCTGCCGCCGACAATCGACATGTCGCTTTTGATCAGGTAAACGTTGCTTACATAGCTGCTGTTCAGCGTATACAGCTCTCTCAGCTGCGTTTTGATCACGTCCGGATTGTCGAGATTCGCCCGCACCGATGTTTCAGCCGAGAACAGAATCGTCTGGAACGAGGAGAAATTGACCGACAAATACTGATCGACTTTATCCAAAATCTGAGTTGTGTAATAAGTGTCGTTCGCCCGGATCTCTTTTTGAATAAAGCGGTAGGAAAGCTGGCTGATCAGCACGATGCAGCTCAACACGAACGCGAAGCATATGAGGAACAATTTGACGGGCAGGCTGACATTTCTTAGCATCGTTTCATCTTCCCTTATATTCCGTATACCCAAACGATACCATAGTGCGACAAAAGAGAGGGACAATAACTTGCCCCTCTCCGGCCTTTATTTGATTAATCCTGCGTCCTTCAGCTGCTTCGTTGCCGTGTCCTTATATTTCTGCATGTCAAACTTGGAGTCGAGCGTCTTGAGGAAATTATCCCAATTGGAAAGTGGATCTTTACCGCTCATAAATTTGACCAGGCTTTCGTTGATGAAGCGAATGCGGTCGGCAGCCAGCGTATCGCTCGGATCCGGAGTCAGGAAATTACCGGGCAGCGTAGGCGCTACATATTTCTGGTTATTCGTGAACGCTTCCGCCACATTCGGATTTTTAAAGCTGAAATATTCGGCGTCATCTCCCCGGCGATTCGCTTTATAGTGGTCTACCCAGTTATATTTATCCTTGATTTCCTTCGACAAATCCGGGGTTTTGTTTTTGGGCTTGCCGTCCACCATATCCCAGTGAATTCCCTTCAACCCGTAGGCGAAATAAGGGTACGCTTCTTTGTCCGTAAACCAATATTCCAGCATAGCCAAGGCCCGGAGCACCTTTTCTTTGTCCGCCTTCTTGGAGATGGCCCAAGAATTGCCCTGGAACGTCTTTCTCTCCAGGATTTGATCGCCGTAAGGCCCTTTCATCGGCGGAATGATGATCCAATCCGGCACCTCTCCACCGACTTCCTTCATCTTCTGCTGGTCGGAAGGCTCTAGCCTGCGGGCATCGCGGACCATGAAGCCGACCTTCCCCTTAAAAAACTTCTGGTCGAGCAGATCCGGCGTGTTCATCGTGACCCAGTCGGGATCCACAACATTAGCCTGCATCATTTTGTTAATGTACGCGAGCGCCTCTTTCATCTTCGGATCCGTGAACAGGAATACCGGCTTATTGTCTTTCACCTCGATTGCCGAAGGCGGGTTGACGCCGAACATCCACATCAAGGTGTCGAAGCCGTACGTTTGCAGGTTTCCTTCCTTGTTCATGCCGCCGATAAAGCCGTACGTATCGTTTTTGCCGTTCCCGTCCGGATCTTTTTCCGTAAAGGCCTTCATCACCTCGAACAGCTCGTCGGGGGTCGTCGGCACTTTCAAATTCAGCTTCTTCAGCCAATCGTTGCGAATGTAGAGGCTGCCGACGATCCCGTTTACGTTGTCATAGCCCGGAACGCCGATCGTCTTCCCGTTATAGTTCATCGCATCCCACGAATCCTTGCTGAAGCGTTTCTTGAGCTCAGGAAATTGGTCCAGATAAGGGGTAAGATCGGTGATAATACCCTGGTCGTAATATTGCGCGAGATCCGCCCGGCTCTTCATGAAAATCAGATCGGGAATGTCTCCGCCGGCAATGAGCGTGTTGAGCTTGGTCGTCGCTTGCCCCGCTTGCGGGATGATCATGTCCAGATCGATATTCACGGCTTTCTCCAGCATCTGGCGCTGAACGTCTTCCTCGCGGGGCGGCACGGGAGCCGCTGCGTTGAAGGTGCCTTGATTGAACATCGTAATTTTCAGCTTCTTCTCGAATTTCGGTGTGGCGGTCGCTGAGGCTGTGGGGGAAGCCCCCGACGCGGGTTCATTTTTACCGCTGCAGCCTGACAGAATCGTGCCGAATCCCAGCACGGCCGTCAGGACGGAGAACATTGCTTTTTTGCGTTGCATGCTGACCTCTCCTTATGTGTTTTTATTATTACGGTTGAGTACCGCAACAATCAAGGGAAACATTCGCACTTCAACCTTTCACGGATCCCAGGAGCACGCCTTTCGTAAAATGCTTCTGCAAAAACGGATAAACGAACAAAATGGGCAGCGTCGTTGCGACGATGGCGGCCATCTGCACGGCGAAGCTGCTTACGTACTCCGTATTCGCGAGCGACTCGGCGCTCTGCGCTTGGACATTCAGCAAAATGTTACGCAGCACCACCTGCAGCGGCATGAGCCTCGTATCGTTGATGTACACGATCGCATCGAAATAGCTGTTCCAGTGCGCAACCGCGTAAAACAAGGAAACTGTTGCAAGTACGGGCAAGGAGAGAGGCAGCACGATTCTCCATAGCGTCTGGATTTCGCTTGCTCCGTCCACCCTTGCCGACTCTTCGATTTCGGACGGCAACTGCTCGAAGAAGCCTTTGACGATGACTAGGTTGAACGCGCTGATCAGATGCGGAATAATGAGCACCCACGGACTGTTGAGCAGCCCTAGCGAACGGATCAGCAAATAAGTGGGAATGAGGCCGCCTCCGAACATCATCGTAAAAATAATGAACAGCAGGAACGGGCTTCGCCCGGGCAAATATTTTTTCGATAACGGATAGGCGGCAATGACCGTGAACAACATGTTGAGCGCGGTGCCGACGATCGTCCGGAACAACGTAATTTTGTACGCCTGTCCGATGCCGTGCGCCGTAAACACCTCTTTGTAGGCGGCGAGCGTTACGGATTCCGGAATGATGACGACGCCTCTGCGAAGCACCTCCGATTCCGGCGTTACCGAGACAGCGACGACATAAAGAAAGGGGAAGAGACATAGCGCGGACAGCAGGATCAGGAATGCGTATATGGCGGCCTGCCCTACTTTTTCCCAAAATGTCAGGTTTATCATGTGTGTCTGTCACCTCACCAGATTTGGCCGTCGAATTTTTTGGCAAGCTTGTTGGCCGCGAGCACCAAAACGAATCCGATCACGGCCTTAAACAGCCCGACAGCGGTAGCGAGCCCGACCCTGAGCCGTTCCAGGCCTTCGCGGTAGACCCAAGTGTCGATGATATCGATCTTTTCTTTGTTGAAGGCGTTGGCGAACATGAAGATTTGGTCGAAGCCGGCATCGAGAATATGGCTGAGCTTCAGAATCAGCATCAGGATGATGACACCCCGAATACCTGGAAGTGTCACGTGCCACAGCTGCCGCCATTTGGAGGCGCCGTCCATTCTAGCCGCTTCATATAAGCTGGGGTCGACCCCCGCGAGCGCCGCAAGGTACAGAATCGCCCCCCAGCCGATATCCTTCCAGATTTCGGACAAGATGACGAGCGGTCTGCTCCATGCGGGCTCCGTCAGAAAGGAGACGGCCTGAAGCCCGTTATCCTTCAACAGGTGATTGACCAGACCGTCGCCAGGCGCAAGAAGAGCGACCAGCAGTCCGTACACGATAACCCACGACAAAAAATGAGGCAAATAGGTGACCGTCTGTACGGCTTTCTTAAACCATGAGACGGAAACCTCATTCAGCAGCAAAGCCAGGAGAATGGGAGCGGAGAAGCCGAACAGCAGCTTATACAGCGAGATGATGATCGTATTCGCCATGATGTCCCAAAAATAGACGCCTTGGATGAACTCCTTGAAGTTTCTCAGCCCTACCCAAGGACTGTCCCACAGCCCGAGCGCCATGTTGTAGTTTTTGAAAGCGATCACGATTCCCGCCATCGGAATATACTTGAACACGGCGAAATAGAGCAGGGCCGGGAACAAAAGCGCGTACATCACTTTATACTTGCGTATTGCGCTCAAGACCGAATTCCGGTGACTGGGCAGGGGGACGGCTCGCGCCGCCGATTTGGTTCGCATGTCATCACCTGTTTGTTATTTTTCTATATCGTAGCATCGCGCGAACAGGCATTTTTCTATGATTTTATGAATTTCTGATAAGATCTTCAGCAGCGAGCGGGGTAGGTGGAATAACCGTCGTCGGCGTCAATCAGTGCGCGTTCAATAGGGCAGCTTTCACCCTGGAGATGATGCCTATGCTGGGCATACGAAAAACCTGAGGCTCTGCCTCAGGTCCTTGGTCGTAGCGTTCAGTTAGGCGCGTGGGGCGGGCAGGCAGAGGGTTCCGACCGCTGTTGAAATGCCTGCCCTTTTGGTCCTTCTTGTATATTTATAGTCTTCCAGGAAAAAATTTAAATATATATTTGCTAAGGAGTGATACCTAGTGCCTAGCGTATTCGAGACCAGAGAACCAAATATTTCCGAAAATGACCGACTTAGGATTCCTCAGATAGAAGCCTTCCAAAGCATAAAAGAGCACTATGCCGATCCTAACAGTGAAAGAGAAACTGCAATTATTCTCCCCGTTGGCTGTGGAAAGTCAGGTTTAATTACCTTGACCCCATTTGCAGTTAAAGCACAAAGAGTCTTAGTCATCGCGCCAGGCGTGAATATAGCTTCGCAATTGTATAAAAATTTTGATCCAACGCAAGACGACATGTTTTATTCCAAATATAACGTATTATCCGGACTTCCGTATCCAGAAACTGCTGAAATACGCGGCAATACTACCAACCGTTCTGATCTTGACGATGCTGAAGTGGTAGTAACTAATATACAACAACTTCAAGGCGCTAATAATCGTTGGTTACAAACGCTGCCAGAGGATTATTTTGACCTTATTTTAGTCGATGAAGCACATCACAATGTAGCGGATAGCTGGACCATGCTTAAACAATCTTTCCCTCAAGCAAAGATAGTCAATTACAGCGCGACTCCACGACGTGCGGATGAACAAATTATGACTGGACAAATCATTTATACGTTCCCTATAGTTAGAGCCATTGAAGAAGGCTACGTCAAGCGCTTAAAAGCAGTAGTCCTAAATCCAAGAACACTGAAATACGTCCGGCGAGAAGGTGGACGTCAGATCGAAGTTGATTTAGATGAAGTTAAATTGCTCGGCGAAACAGATGCCGATTTTAGACGAAGTATCGTAACCTCAGAAGAAACGCTTTACACGATTGTAGACGCTTCGATTCGTGCCCTAAATCGTATACGGCAGCAGTCGGGCAACTCATATCATAAAATTATTGCTTCCGCGCTAAACCATGAACACTGTATACAGGTTATGGAGGCATATCGTGCGAGAGGATTACGGGCTGGTTATGTTCACAGTTTGCAAGACGAAAATGAAAACGATCGGGTTCTCGACCGATTAAAGAATCATCAATTGGATGTAATTGTCCAAGTAAAAAAATTAGGCGAGGGCTTCGATCACCCGTTACTTAGCGTTGCAGCTGTCTTCAGCATATTTAAAGAGCTTTCGCCGTTTGTTCAGTACGTAGGAAGAATTATGCGGGCAGTAGACCAAAATGATCCGGATAGCTTGAATAATCAAGGTACCGTCGTATTCCACGCCGGTTCCAATATTGCTCGCCTTTGGGCGGATTTTCAAGATTTTAGTCAAGCTGACAGAGACTTCTTCGATCAAATGCTATTGGAAGGGTTCGACTTCACAACCGGAGACGAAATTACAATCGATCCTAATACATCGTCAAGAAGCAGAAGCGAAAATCAGGTGGAAATTCACTCACAGGAAGAGGTATCCGTTATAGAAATCCCATTAATATTAGAGGACGATGAGGTAAAGGAAGCCTTGGCGTTGCTGCTATCTAAAGGTGTCACATTGGATGATATACGAGCGGTTTATGAATATCAGCCCTGACAAGTACAAAAGGCCGCCGATTGATGTCGGCGGCCTACTAATATTGAACTATAGTTTCCGTTAGCTCAGAATACCAAGACTGAGCAGTTGCACTTCGGCGATTTGGCATGCGTCTGCTTAGTCTGCTTCGTCTTCTCGTTCCTCTTCGTCCTCGACCTTCTCATCGTCCTTGGCATGCGCCGGACGGATCGTTTGCGTGACGGCGGTATCCGCATAGTGGTCCGCGCTTATCGTGATCACGTAGCTCTTCGCCGCCGGAAATAATGCTGCCGCCAATGTCAGCTTCCCCGGTACCATGCTGTACACCGCTTCGCTCACGGTTTGGCCGTCGACCTTAACGCTGCGTATCGCGCCGCGCCATGCCGGGTCGTCGGCGAACTTCATTTTGACCGGTTTGCCCACGACATTGTTGCTGCGATCCTCCACGAGCGCAGGTGGGACGAGCGATTGTGGCGGTTGCGACGGCGGTGCGCCGATCGGCTGGGTGACTGTGGACGCGAAATAACCGTCAGCGATAACGGTGACCGTATAGCTCTTCACTTGCGGGAATAGCGACGCCGATAGGGTCAGCTTGCCCTCGCTTACGCTGTATACAGCTTCGCTCACCGTTTGGCCGTCCACTTGTATGGTGCGTATCGCGCCTCGCCATGCCGCGTCGTCGGCGAACGTCACCTCTATCGGCATGCCCACCACATTAGCGCTCGTATCCGCCGTCAGAAGCACGCCCGGACTGGTGGAATGCCGTTCGAACTTGACGGCATCCGCCCGCGTATAGATCATGTCGGCAGATGGGGTCGGCGGACTGACCGTCGTCGGCGTCACTCGGGTCAAGCGAACAAATTCGCTGCCGTCGCCGGTAAAATCGAACGTCCCGAGATCGATCCAACCCGGGTTGGTCGACTGATCGATATACGTCGTTTCGGTAACCGATTTGTGCTTCACTTCCACTTTGATCTGTTTGTCTTGACCTGACGTGTGCACGATATTGTACAGGGAAACGGTATACTTTCCTTCCGGAAACTTGGCCAACCATGTCGCGGACGATCCTTCTACCGTGGTGTAGCGGGATTTGACCCCGATTTTGTAGCCGGACAGATTGCTCTGGCTCCAGGAGCCTTCCGCGATATAGAGTCCTTCCGTATTCGTGCTGTCGACAATAACGGTCAAATCTTTGATCGCAATGGAAAGAGGCGCCGTCTCCACGGAGATTCCGTCAATGATGACCGTCGCCCGCAGCTCGATATGATCCGTTATCCCGTCGATGCGATTGAGAGTCAATAATCCGCTTCCGTCAACGGTGGCGAGATCCGGTCTGTCGACGCGGTATTGCACCTCCGCGTTGCGCAAATCGGCGATCAACCCTGTATTCATATAGCCGGTCACGCTTAGCCGGGCGGTTTGCGTCATCTGCAGCTCCGTTCGGTCCGAGGCGAGAACAACCGACTCTAATTGCGGCCGGGCATTTTCGCTAAGCCACATGACGGCATCGGCAACGACCCGCGAATTGTTCGCCTTGTTCGTTAACTCGACGTACCCGCTGCCCGCCGCGAATGGATATGCCCCAAGAAACACCCACGTTCCATCCGCCGCTTTCTCATCGACCGTAACCGTGTTCGTTCCCCCGCTGTAATAAACGGTAAAGGCGGCGTTTGTCGCCCAGTTTTCACTCGCGACGACGTTTTGCGGAATCCGGTAATACACGCTGTAGGTGACGCTCTCTGTCAAATTCGGCCGCCAGCGAATGCTGCTTGTCGCTGCGCCGGTCGTCGCGGCCGCATAGACGTAATTATCATAGTAGTACTGATTCGCCGACGTATCGCGGATCCAGACGCCATCCGTTTCCGCCTCGCCATTGTCTACGACGATGGACGGTCCTGGCTGCCATTCCGGTTGAACCGGAGGAACCGCAACGCGGTCGGGCAAATACAGCGTACGCGCACGCGTCCGCTTCCCTTCCGACTCCACGTAGTAAGTGAACGTCCGCGACAAATCGTTCACCTGAATCGACCACTCCATCGGATAGATCGCGTCCGGAACGGCCGTGTACGTGTGCCCGCCGTCGAGCGAGTAACGGAGCGTCGCCGCCTTCGTCGTCTTTGCTTGCACAAAGGCGTTATAGGACGTTTCGTCCGGCTTGACGATCAGCATGCTTTTGACGGCGTCGATCGGGCTGTGCGTGTCGAAGAAATAGCTCGCCTCGGACGTATCGGCAGCGGCTCTCGTCTTATGAAGCGGCACATGAATGTTCATCCCTTGCACGATGACAGCCGTAATGCCTTTACCGGATACGGTGACGCTTATGCTTCCGTTCCTCAACACCGCTTGCTCGGGCGCACCGTTGTCGCGGATGATCGTGACGGTGTAGTCCTTCGTCGGATCGAACCCGATCAGCTGCGGATTCAAGGCGATGTTCGCCTGCTGCGCATCGGCGGATTCATTGCTGAGCCCGATGTAGAACTTGTCGCCGCTCTCCGCCGTAATCCAGTTCAACTGCGGGTTGTTCGTGGCGATAATCCCTTTGGGCATCCACAGCCAGACATCGGAGTTGCCGTAGAACGTCCCCGGCTTATTCCCGTACAGATGATATTTGAACCATAAAAAATCGGTTTCGAATACGGCAGGGAACGAAATATTCCCGTTCGATTTCACCGCCTGCTCGGTAATCAGGTAATCCATCGTTTGGCCGAGTTGCGCCGGCATATGGTGAAAATAGATGGAAGTCGCCTCGCTCGGACCTAGCAGCGGATAATCCGCCGAGAGCTGACTGACTGTGAATCCCTTGTAATAGTAGCCCGGATAGCTGGCATACCGCCCGATGACCGCATTATGCGCGATATCCTGCAGCATTTTGTCGCCTGTGTATAACGCGAGCCGCAGCAAAAACGGCGCTTCCTGCGCATTCATCCGATAATACGCGGATGTGCTTCCCGCCTCATAGGTCAGACCGTTCGGTGAGACGAGCCAGCTGTCCGTCTGCGCTCCTCCGGGTTCGTGTTCAGGCAGCACGTCACGCGGGTAATCGTATTTGGCGCTTGCCGGCCAATGGAACGATTCGGTCAGCGGCGCTGCCGGCGGCGTGATCGTTGCGGTGCCCTCCGGCACCGGACGGGCCACGAATATGGTGGCGTACCGTTTCGCTTCCTTGTACGCGGCGTTCAAGTATTTGGAATCGTTAGTCTCCTCGTACAGCTCCAGAATTTCCATCCACAACTTGCCGAAATTATAGGCAAATTCGGTCTGGGCGACGTTCACCGTTTCCGGCGTATCGATTTTCTGGGCGATATAAAGGTCCGCCGCCGCTTTTGCTTCCTGCAAATATTGCGCATTGCCGGTCATGCGGTACATCATCAATGGCTGGATGACAGGCCCTCTGTCGCTCTGGTTCGGGTTCCGGAACCGGTATTCCTCCTGCCCGAGCGCATAAATGCCCGCCGTCCCGCCCGTCATTTGATAGACGGCCGCTGCGGTTGTCACATCGAACGGCAAGGACGTCATTTTCCACAACGAAGGAACGCTGTACACCGGCTTCATCTTCGGCGACCAGCCGATGCCGTTGCGCGAAACGCCGTACTCGACGGACGGCAGCGCCCTCGTATCGTACAGTCGATCGTCGCCGGTCAAATAGTAGGCCCCTAGCAGCACGGCGTTCGAGGTCGTACGAACCGTATCCTCATTTTCGATATCCATGAAGCCTTTGGCGCGGCTCCACCAGCCGCTCGGCGACGGCACAAAATCGACCGAGTCGTCCGCTTGCGGCTCCATTTTGAGCAGATCGATCATGTTGAACATCGCGTCCGTCAGCGACTGGCCGGCTGCATTTTCCCGATAGTCGGAATAGCCGTATTCGCTGCGGAGAATGTCCCGGTAAGCGCTGTACAGACTGCTTTGCTGCGCCACAAGCCCGATACGAAACCGGTACGTGCTTTCAGCGGTCATCAGCGAATGCGTCCCGAGCTGCGGCGCATACACAATCGGCTGCACGCTGCCCTCGTTGTTGACAAGGCTCATCCCGAGCCGCTGATTCGCGGGGCCCCCCGCCGGTTCAAATACAAGCGGCAGCTCCTGGGACGGCGCGAATACCCCATACGTTAAGGCGGCTCCGCCATCGCCCGCTTTCTCCACCAGACTCATCGGCGCGGTCAGTTCCCACAAGCCGGTCGATTCCACCGTGCCGACCATTTTCGCATGCGAGCGGAAGCCGCTCAACACCTCGTTGACGCCGGCGACGGACTCGGTCGTAAAAGACTGATAGCCGACCACATAATTGCCGGTCCGTCGAGGGGTGAAGCTAAAGGATACTTCCGGCGTCATCTTCGCCAGCGACCAGTTCACTTGCAGATCGTATTCGCTTGCATGCGCTGAATCGGTCAATACGGCGGTTTGCCCGTCAAGGAACTCGATCCGGTCGAACGTAATCCAGCTCGTGTTCATCGTCGCGTAATAGTTGGTGCGCTGCCCTGCGTCGCCGTCGAGCAACACCCATTGCTCCTCGAGTCTTTCCGCCGGCGTGTTGACCGGCACCCAACTCCCGGTAACGCTATCTTTGTAGAACAGGTCGCGGACGATCGACTTGCCGCCATCCCACGCCGCTTCATAGAACGTCGCCTTGTAGGTTTCGTTCTGAATGCTGCCTTTCTCCGTGTAACTCAAGTTCGGCAAGTTGCGGCTGCGCAACGGTGGAAGCGGTGGTTCTTTTTGCTTGATATTGCCTTCGAATTTGACGGCGTCCGCCCTTGTCAATATATTGCCGGTGGACGGTTGAACGCGCGTCAATCTGACAAACTCGGCACCAACACCGGTAAAATCGTACTCCCCCAAATCTACCCACCCGGACGCCGGTCCCGATGAAGGTCTCAAGTCCAAAAACTGGACATCGGTCGTCCCGTTGTGCACGATTTCGATTTTCACATTGCTGTCCGCATTCGTCGCCCAGTTAAGCTTGTTAAAAAAAATTCGCGCCCTGCCGGCCGCAAGCCGCGGGTTCCAGGTGATCGTTTCATTCACGGTATCGGTATATCGGGTGCTGCTATTGTTATCCCCCTTCACGCCGGCGGACATTTTCCAGCCGCTTGAGGCGGAAAAGCCGGTGCTCGCATTGCTCGGGTCATTGGTGACGACGCCGTCAATCGTGATACTGCCGTCATCGACAACGATCGATTTAAAAGGCGGTTTTTGCGCGATATTCCCCTCGAATTTAACGGCATCGGCCCGGGTAAGGATCGTGCTGGTCGAGCTGGTCATGCGGGTCAGCCTGACATATTCGTCGCCAGCGCCGGAAAAAGTGTACTCTCCCAAATCTACCCAACCCGCAGCAGGCCCGGACGACGGTCGCAGATCCAAGAACAAAACGTCTGTCGTTCCGTTATGCACAATTTCGATTTTCACATTGCTGTCCGCTTTATCCGCCCAATTCAGCTTGTAAAACGATATTCGCGCTGTTCCTGCCGCCAATTTCGGGTTCCACGTAATGGTTCTCCCCACCGTATCCGTCCATGCCGAGCTGGAATTGTTATATCCTTTGACATTCGTGGTGACATTCCAATTAGGGGCCGAATACCCGTTGCTCGCATTCGTCGGATCGGGAGTGACAGTCCCGTCGACGGTGAGGCTGCCGTCATCGATGATGATGGTCTTGTACGGCAACGTTTCTGCATGAGCGGGATCTAATCCGATGTACGTACCCAATGGCGCCGCCATCGCCAGGATGAGGCACAAGAGTAAGAGCGCTTTGATTTTTTTCCGCATGAGCGTTCGTTCCTTTCGTTCGATTTTCTTGCTAACCCGACTTCATCCACCTGCAAAATCCACTTATTTATTTATCCGTGACAACGCTTTCATAATAAAGTGCCTCCTTCCATAGCGGGATCTGACTTCGCATCTCATCGTAGCACGTCCCCTTACGCAAAAATGGTTGGATTTTATGCAATCCTTATACGATTTTAACAAATCTCTCCGGTAGAACAACGAAAAACCATGGCCGCTAAGCCATGGTTTCGCTGCACGCCTATATTACTGGGTAACGAGCCAGGAGAAGCTGCCTGAAGTTCGATACTCCCATCCGTACTTGCGCGGCGGCGATACCCGGAATGCCGTATTTCCCGACGCGGGCGCGGTCGGTCGCGTCCAATAATTGACGCCGATGTCGAATGTAAAGTACAGATCGTTGGCCAGTTGTTTCAAGGTCGTGTCCGGCGTCCCCTGAACGAGCGAGAAATAATACGCCCAAGCCGCTATGGATCCCACGTCGATGGCATGCTGGACGTCCGAGTTGGAGCGCATGTCCTTCGTACCGTCGGCCTTCATGAGATAGTCGGGGTACATCAAGGCTCCGGAATACGTATCGTATTGATGAGCGCTGTCGGATCGCGAAGCGGCCTTCACCATATTGCCCATCCGCTTGATGAAATCGGCCGTGCCCGGATCCTCGGAAACCCCGTAAGCCCGTACCATCGCATCGACGAGCAGTGCGGACATCCAGGGCGAGGCCAGATAGGCGTTCCTCGAGCCTTCCGTATGCTGTTTACCCGTATGGTACAGCCCGCCGTCGATCCGGTTCGCGGGCATTTGCCCCCCGGCCCCGTTCTGATGCCAAATGAAGTCGCCCACAATCTCCGTTACCTTGTTCTTGTACGCTGTATCGCCCAACACTTCGTAAGCGACCACGTTCGCCAGCAGCTTGAACCCGACATGCCGCTCGGTGAACATATTCAGCGTCGGGGTCCAACGAGTGGCGACGTTTTGATACGCGCTCACGATCAGCGGAATCTTGGACAAGACGTTGTTGTCCCCGGTCAGCCAGTACGTATATGCCATGCTCTCGTCGTAGCTGTATTTCGGATCAAAGGAGTTTAGGTCGAAGGAACCGTCCGGACGAATATGGTTTTTGTAAAAGTCGGTCGCCCGAACCGCTTCGCGCAGTGCTTTGAACGAGCCGCTCCGCATATACAAGACGTACATGGCCGACGAGCGGTCATACAGCCAGGGCTCATAATCCGATTTGTAAGGATTCAAATTGTTGGCGCTGACGCCCGGATCGTCTTCGTTAATGATCGTATAGAAGAAGTTCTTGGAGGAGTAGTCGTATTCGCTGTATCCGGGATAATGCTCCGTGGCCGCCATCACGGTCGGATTGTCCCGCGTATCGGAGATGCCGCTGACGAACGGATCCATTCGCGCCCTCAGCATGCCTTTGGACAGATGCTCCGGCGGCAGCACGGCGTATACGTTCGGCTCGAATACGTTATCGGCGGCGACGAACGTACCGGACGTCACTTGATGCCAGCCGTTGCGCGGTTCTTCGAAGCTGGTCACGTTCTGGCTTCTCGCAGTCGTCCCCCACTCCACGGTAATCGTCTCGTAATTAGGGTAGCTGACGGAGAACGTATAGTGAATTTGGATGCGCGCCACGCGTACGGACTGGCCGTCGATTCCGGCATTGGTCAAGTGCCGCCAAGGCGTCTGCTGCTCCACATAGGCGGGAATTTCCACCCCGTTCTTCAGCACTCGGATTTTGCTCAAATTAGCCGCCGTAACGGAACCCCGCGGGAACGGAACGCCGAACGTAACCAGCTGATTCGATCCGGTTGCCACATTTTCCGTCGGATGCAGTTTGACGGTAATGCTTCCCGACGTTTCGGCCGGCGCGTGATAAGGCTGAAGGGCTGCATAGGATGCGACCGGAAACAACGTAAGACACAGTACGATAGCAACAACTAGGCTGACGAGTTTGTTCATTCTTAACATTTTCTTCACCTCGTCTATAGATTTTTGATCGTTTCCCAGCTAATGCTTCAATAGCCTCCTTTCGGTGATCTAGCTTCAATGTAAACGCAATCATAGCATTATTAAATCAACGTATTTTTCACTGTTTCATCCTTTTAGGACTGCTTGGAAAATAGATGAAGAACTGAAAAATGTGACAAGACCGTCCGGATCCATCCGGACGGTCTTCTTACCAGGCCTTTCGTACGTGGCGTGGTGCGCTCACACCACTGCGGCGTTCGCCTTCCCTTTCGTTTTCTTCGGCTGAGTGAGAACGGCGTTCGTCGCGCCCAAGGAATTGCCGTCCGGGTCCATGAACCCGAATCCGCTTGTCTCGCCCGGCTTCAGTTCCAGCTTCTCCCGATTGGTGGCCACTCCATGCTCCGTCAGATGCCGATGGAACCCGGCCAGGTCCGCCGTATAAAAGTCGATGATGCTTTGGGTGTAGCCGTAATTCGTATTGTAGAACTTAAGCCGGTCCGGCGAGCCGGTTTGAACGAGGTACACGGCTGGAACTCCCGTCGGATTGCCCGGGAAATGGAGCATTGCTTCTTTCCAGGACTCCTGCAGCTCCCCCATTAGGCTCAACCCGAGAACGCGGGTGTACCACTCCACTGAGGCTTTCAAGTTGGACACTGGAATCTCGATGCATGCAATTCGCGGAACGAGGTGTGCGGTCATAACGGATCTCCTCCTAAAATTGGACTTCATCCTATAAAACGATTTCCGGCGCTCGAAACATACAGCATGCTTATTTTTTTCAGTATAGCTAAAACAATGGCCAAACGGGAAGAAGACCGCCATATCGGCAGCCTTCTTCTCGTTCAATACCGCGTCGGCTAGGGCACGCGCCGGAGCACCAGCAGATCGCGGCGCTCGCAGACGAGCTTGAAGCCGTTCCGCCGCAAGCAGCGGAGTGCCGGCGCGACCCGCTCCCCGTTCACGAGGAAGCGGTCGCAGGGAGACGCGCTTCCGATGACGTTATAGCCATTAATCGTCCGGCGCCGCAATAGCGGATTGGACTCGGAGTGGGTCTCGGTGCGGATCGTCACCACATCGATCGGACGAGGTACGGTGGGATCGTTGATGAACATGTGCATCTTCTCCTTCTCTATGAATTCCTAATAGAGAATGCGAAGATTGCTAGATTCGTGTTAGGTCCCTTGACCTGTTTTAGTAAAAATGAGCGTTGGTGCCTGATCAAGGGATAGAAATCCGGCATGGCCTCGATCCCCCGAATCGATCCCGTGTGTTGTCCCCGCTATTCTGGTATGATGAAAACGGAGGGTGCCGCTATGAACTACTACACAACGTCCGTCTGGCAGGAAGCTGTCTGGCAGCAGGCGGAGCCGATCTACAACCAAGCCTTCCCGGAGCACGGGAGAAAGCCGGTCGCGATCATCCGACGGATGTTCGACCGCGGCCTCTGCCAGCTTCACATCGCGTCGGAGCCTTCCGGCCGTCCTGCAGCTATGGCCCTGAGCGGCATCGATCGTGCCGCTCAGGCGGTGATCATCGATTATTTGGCCGTTCTTCCCGACCTTCGCAGCCAGGGTTACGGCACCTCGCTCTTGAACTACATCATCGATTGGGCGAAGAAGGTGCCAGGCTGCAAAGGGATTGTCGTGGAAGCCGAAGCCGAACCGACCCCGGCGAACGAACGCCGTATTTACTTTTGGGAGAGGAACGGGTTCCGGCTCACGGACTACGTCCATCATTATATTTGGGTGCCGGAGCCGTATCGGGCGTTGGCGCTCAGCTTCCGTGAGGAAGATCCTCTGCCCGTCGATGGGCGGCTCTTGTTCCGCACCATCACCCGCTTTCACCAACGAGCTTATCGAGAACCGCACAATTAATGGAAAGAGGGTACGGAACTTCGAGCTCCGCACCCTCTTTTTACCACCCATCAATCGCTTTAACCGTTCAACTTCTTCGCAATGGTCACCATCCGCTTCGCTTGATGCCGCGCGGCCGCCAATACAGTGTCGTCGATCTCGCCGTTGTCCTTCGCGGTGACGCTCGTCCCGTACGGGTTGCCTCCGCTCTGGAAGAGAATCGGATCGGTATAACCCGGCGCTACAACAATCGCTCCCCAATGATACATCGTCGTGTATAGGGACAGGATCGTCGCCTCGTGGCCGCCGTGCGGATTGCTCGCGGAAGTCATGGCGGAGACGACCTTGTTCGCCAGCTTGCCCTGGAACCACAAGCCGCCGGTCGTGTCCAGGAACTGCTTCATCTGGGCCGCCATATTGCCGAACCGGGTAGGCGTGCTGAACAGGATCGCGTCCGCCCACTCCAAGTCCTCCAGCTTCACCACAGGGACGTCCTTCGTGGCTTCCATGTGAGCCTTCCAGGCGGGATTCGAAGCGATGGCCGCTTCCGGGGCCAGCTCGGCTACTCGGGCCAGGCGAACCTCGGCTCCGGCTTCCTTCGCGCCTTCCGCGGCGGCTTGGCATAATTTATAGTTCGTGCCGGTGGAGCTGTAGTAGACGATCGCCATTTTGCACATTCGGGATTCCTCCTGCATGGGTAAAATTCGCATAACGTCTCCTAGCATCTCCTTCCGCACGCTTTTCATGCATAAAAAACCGGGAACAAAAAAGACGAGTCGTGCGACCCGTCATGTAGATTTACTGAAAGCCTCCACGTTATATTGCGGATAGGCCCTGGGTGCCTCGTACTCGCAACCGTATACTTCGATGCTGGCCGTCTCCCGCACGACCGCCGTATAGGCACCCGAGACCGAACCGTCTGCCGTCCTATACTTAATATGAACGCGCGTACTGCCGTCTTCCAGCCCCTCGGATTCCGCCGATCGAAGATACGTCGTCCATGCCCATCCTTCCTTCGCGAAAATCTCCCGTTCCACGAGCTGTTCCGCCGTATTCATCGCGCCCCAGCCTCTTACGAAACGAAGCACCTCCGCCGCAGGTTCTTGCCGGGAGACGATCGCTTCTATCGCACCCGCCGTAAGCCGGCCCCAGTAGCGGCCTTCGGGGAGATCAATCGCCGTAGGTGCGAACCGGTGGCCGCCGATGTGGCTCACCCTCCAGGCCCGGAGTTCGCCGCCGGACTGACCGGCATACCGCTCCAGCTCCCGATAGGCGCCGTAGCCGAACTTGCCGCAGCACGCGTCGTGGCTGCCATGCGTGCAGACGAACAGGTCGCGCACGTGCCCGGTCATCTGCTCGTAAGGCTGGAACTCCTCCATCGACCGACGTTCTATATAAGCTTGGATGAGGTCTCCCACCTGCTCGGCGGGTACTACGTACTCTTGTTTATCGAATTGCACTAGCGGAGCGGCCGGTTTCCGATATAGCAGAACCCGATGGGTGCCGGCCGGCGATCGGTTCGTGTCGGACGTGAAAATGAGCGTCTTGCAGGAATGCCCCTTGGCGGAAAGCTGCTTCAACCGCTCCTTCAGCCCGGCCGGAACATGTCTGGACTCGAGGGCGTCGTCGGCCCATGGGACCCCCGCCTCTACGAAGACGTAATACGCGACATTCGCCGCCGTCCCCCCTAGATTCTCATGAACCGTTTCCGAAATGAGTGAGCACATCGCGCGCTTCGGTTCCCCGGCCATCCCGTGGGAGAGCATGAGTCCCCACCTCCTATTCCCGTGAATAAGCACCCTCATCATACGTTATCCCTCGCCGCCGGTCAACCGATACGCGCCTGTCCGTTCAGCAAAACAAGCGGCTGTCCAGAAGGACAAGCCGCTTGTCGATTGGCCGCGATGACGGCTCTACAATGTAATCTCCACCTGATGCGTGGCCGCCGTCATGCTGCCTATCGTCAGCATCTTCGTAGCCGCGTTGTACGAATATTGCCCCGCGGTGAGCGTAACTCCGTCCACCTTCACCGACGTGACGGAGGGGACGTACAGCTGCGGCGAGCCGGCGGTCGTCAAAGTAACCGTCCCCGTCCATTGGGTCGCCGACGTCTTGCCGAGCGCCGCGCCGCCGCCGGCCGTCATGCTGACGAGCACCTGTGCGCCGTCGGACAGTACCGTGCCGGTCGCCGAAGCGTTGACGGCCGCATACTGGTCATACCCGCCGCCCGTCAATTTGCGGGCCATGCATTGCGTAGCCGAGCATCCGATCGTCAGGTTGCTCGCGGTCGTAACGGCGGCGTTCGTCGGATTGACGAACACCTGATCCGAAGCCCCGGTCAAGGTCACGACGAGACCGGTGGCGAGGCCATTGGTCGCCGTGCTGACAGGGTACGGCGCGGCCTTGGCGATTACCGTCCCGGCGGCGGTCAACCGGGCGTAGTCCAGCGAGATCGTATACCCGCTGCTGGACGCGTTCTTGCCGGTAGCCGTCAGCTTCAGCGTATGCGTCCCGGCCGTGAGCGAGCGGTTCAAGTAGGTCAGCTCGGTAGGATCATAATACACATCGTACAAGTCGACGCCGGTGCTCAAGGTCGTGCCGTCGAGCTCCGCCTTGATCGTACCGGCTGACGGCGTCTTGATGAAGCCGAGCCGCAGATCATAGTTGCCGGTGGACGGTACTGTGATGTTATATGTGACCGAATCGTTGACCGCCGAAGCGGCATATGTGACCGCCCGATAAAATTTGAGCATCCCCGCGTAATTCGGGCTGCCTCCGCTAGCGGCGGCCGGCAGCAGCGTCTCGCCTTCGATGATGCCTTGGCGGTCGACCTTCGAGCGAATCAGCGTGACGAACGATTCGGAGGTAACCGTGGAGGACGGCTTGATGCTGCCCCACGTGCCGTATTTCTCCGCACCTGTATACTGGGTATACAGCCGGGTCGAGCTCGTAGGCCGCAGCAGCTGTACCGAAGCCGAAGCCTTAGCCTTCTCGATCAGGAACGAGGTCGGCAGGGTCGAGCCAATCGTAAGCGGCGTGCCGCCTGACGTGAATGTGCCGCCTTTGTCCGTGTGGAACAGCATCTCCGGCGTGCCGGCGGAGGCGAGTGCCACATTGTCCACGATCAGATGGTAATCCGGCTTCACGTTGATGACGCGCCGTTTCCATTGGCTAACGTCCGGCGTTGTCGCATAAGAGAGGGACGCGTCGCCGATCCCGAGCTCGAACACCGGGGAGACGAAGAAGCCTACGGCCTCGCCGCCTGATTTGATCGTCTGCCCGCTTCCGTTCACCAGCATCACATTATGGCCTACGCTTCCGGTCGTCATGGCCGTAGTGGCCGCACTGCTGGTGTCGCCATAGCCCGGGTCCGTCAGCAGCCACTCGCCGCCCGCATTCAAGATGAAGCTGTTGTCGTCCTGATGATTGTGCCCATGATCGCTATCGTCCGAGTAAAACGCCAGCAGCTCGTCATTCTCCCCCCAGCCCGTGCGGAACGCTTGATACCCGATGTTCTGGAATTGGGCGGATGTCGGCAGGCCTGCCGTATCGGGCGGCGTGATCGACCCTGAGTTGCTCAGATAGATGAAACGGCCCCAGTTGGCGGAATCCGACAGCTGCTCCTTCACATACCAGCCGGCCAATCCATCGCCGTTGTTCGCGAGGATCAACGCCGGGGTGCCGATATTGCCCGCTGTGTCGGAGTCGCTGAAGTTGCTGTTGCCCGTGCCTTGCGGACCGTTGAAATAGACGAGCCACTTCGACAACCGGTCGGAAATGAACGGATGCGTGAACGCATCGTCCACTCCGGTCACCCGCCGGATGAAATCGTCCGCGGCGAAAATGCTGTTCAGGGCGACGCCCGTGTAGAGGAACCCTTCGGATTCCCCGGAGTTGTTCAGCGTATTCAAGTAGTTGAGATGGATCTGGTACGCTTGATTGAGGAACGAATCATAGGAGTCCCGCTCGCCGAGCGCAACGACGGCCGCTGTCGCCATAGCGCCCGAGACGGCGTAGTAAATGTTCTGATCTACGGCTGTCTCCAGGTCTTTCTTCATGGGCCGGATGCCCTTCTCGTACATCGCGGTGAGCAGCTTCTCCCGCTCCGCCGGGGTCAGCAGATCGTAGATCATATCGTACGCCGTTGCGACCCCGCGGGTGATATAGTTCGAGTCGAGGCAGGAGAAGCCGCTGCCGCCCCCGAGACACGGATATGCGGGATCGCTCCAGACGTCCCAATCGGCCAGGCTGAGCGCATAGTCTCGTGCCTTTTGCCCGTATACCGGGTTGTTCGTGACGACATAAGCGAGCGCCAGCGTCTCGAGCCGGCCTTGAATTTGCCCCCCTACCGCGGACCAGAACGGATAATGGCCGGACGTGTAGCCCGGGGGATTCTCATGCGGAATCGGCTGCACCGGCGGGAGCGGATACGTGACGGAGACGCCTCCGGCGTAATTACTCACAGTGAACGACGTTTCGGTCAGATAAGCGTCCGCTTGCGCCTGCACCTTGCTCCAGATCGAGGCGTACGATTCTCCATATTGGTTCGGAGACGTGTCAAGCGCCTTGGCCCTCAAGCCAGGTACATCGCTAGCGGTAAAATACAGCCGCGGATGCCCGGTCACGATGGGCGTAAAGGGGGTGGAGGGGGCGGCGTATTTTTGCCGGACCGAGAAGTCGTCAAAGTATGAGGTTGCTGTACCGGCAACCGTCGTGTACGCCATGAGCACGAGGTAGTCGGTATTCGCCGGAGCCACGCCGGACACGGTCAGCTTCTCCCACGTCCCCGTTGTCGTGCTGCCGATGAACTGGACGCCGACGCGGGTGTCGGAGGCGTTCCCGACCGTGCTCTGCCAGAACTCCAAGTACAGCTGCCCGCCACCCGACGTATTGCGGACCCACCCAGTCGCCTCATACGTGGAGCCGGCAGACGCTGGCAGCTTCACCGACTTCATCCCGTAGCCGGCGCTCGTGCTGCTGTCCACGATCTTCAAGCTCTTGGTGCCGCTGTGCGCGAAATCCGAGCTGACCGCGTATGTGCCGGGCGAATAGGTGGTCCAATCTACAGGCAGGTTGGAGCCGTCCGCGCTCTCGAAGCTCGGGTTCAGCACGCTGCCCACTTCGTCAATTCGCCGGATCGACACGGCATCGAAGTACGCGGCGCCGACGTTCGTCTTGTTCGTGTACATCATAACGCTGACCGTCGCCGTACCGGCCGGCGCTTGACCGCTCACCTTCACATATTCCCAGGCGCCGGTCGTCGACGTAGAAGCGAGCTGCACGCCGATCCGGGTGTTCGAGCTGTCCCAGAACTCCAGATACACTTGCCCGGTGCCGGATTCTGCGTATACCGAGACATACGTTTCGTACGTGGAATACGGGTGGGCCGCCATGCGGTCGCTAACCATGCCATAGGCGGCAGCATTGGAGGTGTCGTTGATTTTGAGACTTTTCGTCCCGTCGATGCTTCTTACCGTAGAGATCGTCTGCTGGGTTCCCCAAGTCCCCCCGAATACGGACCAGTTCGAGGGAGGCGACCCCGTCTCGAAGCCGCTGTTCGCGATCGTCACCTTGGACGCGTCGCCCGCTTCGCTCGGGGCGGGGAACAGCAGCATCGGGACGATTAAGGCGAGAACGAGCACAGCTGTCAGTACGATCCGAATATACATGTGTTTTACCGGTTTAGAATTGGACACAAAAAAAACCTCCCACTCATAATCAAATGTGTGCAGGCTTATTCTGGGTGCCGATTGCCGTGATGACCGCATTGTTGTTTCTTATGTCCTGGCCTAGCTGCAAAACGTACTGCTTTCCGTATTGCTTTCCGTATTGCTATCCTACCTGCTGCTTTCGAAACTGCTTTCCGTCCAAACTCCCTCCCTTCCGGCGACCGCTGTAGTATGTAGCGCAATTCCATTATAGCACGATTCCTATGGTTTAGAACGGCATCCCCTCCGGTGCGGAAGAAAAAAAGCCTGGGAGCGTGGTCCCAGGCTTTTGACAACTCGTCTATTTCACGGTAATCGGCAGCCGGCCCTCTCGGGTTATGCCGTTCCAAGTGATGCTCACCGACAGCGTAGTCGTGCCGGTATTGTGCGCCTTCAGGCGATCCTCGTCATTCACATTCGCAATGTTCGGACGCTCGCTCTCGATCTCGTACTCGTAACCGCTCAGATCGATCGGCGTGCCGTCCGCATACAAAGCTTGCACGACTAGATTGGCCGTCTCATTCTTGCTAAGCTCCGTCTTCGGCGAGACGATCTTCACATCGGCCAGCCACTGCTGCTGGCGCGTCAGCGGGATCGTGACGGCTGCTCCGACGGACACGTCGTAGATGAAGCCTTGGTTCAAGTCTGTCGTACTCGCATAAGAACGGATTAACGTTTTGTCGCCCAGATCGAGCTCGTACAAGCCGCTGCCGACTTCCCGAACCCCTTGGATCGTGTAGGCCGCATTGCGCTTGCCGTCGTTTTGCACATCCACCATAGTCCCAATCAGGCTTGCCGGGTCAACTCCCTGAAGGTTCATGCGCACGGTCAGCTTGTTGTCGAGGGACAGATCCTGCATGAAGCTCTCTACCGTCCCTTGCAGACGGCCGGCTCCCTCACTCTGGTAAGTCGTCCCGAGTTTGCCGATATAAGCTCCGTCGTGGACATATGTGTAGACCGGCAATCCATCCTTCTCCGAATAAATCCCGAATGCGCCCTGGAACCGAATTTGCCCATCCACGATATAAGCGGCGTTCGGATCCAGTGAGCTTACGACGTAGTCGGTGCGGCCGTTCACGAGCTCCACCTTGACCGCGCGAACCCGGTTCGCGTCTACAACGCCGTTGTCGGCTGCGGCAACCGTCGCTTCCGAGATTTGCCGGATGAGCGGATTGTCCTTGTACGGCTCCACGATTGAAGTGAACGTGCTGGACAGATTCGTTCCCGTCCGATGGGCGATCATATACTTCACGCTCTTCGGATTGCCCGGCTTGTTCTGAGGCGGCACTCCATCCGCCAGCGCGACATCGTCGACGTCGCCCAGCATCGTCAGCTTCACATGGATGTCTTGCGGCTGTGGCAGTACACGCCATGTGTCGACGACATCCCAGTCTACGCTGAACTTGTTGCCTGGGTTGTCATCGTGCTCCACATTTTTGAGCCAATGGAATCCGGGACCCATATACCCGCTGCCCGTCACGCTGTCGTTCGCGGGCCGCTTGCCAAATTCCACATCCGGTCCGGCATACGTCCCGGTCGGCTGCGCCGTCAGCGACAGCCCCTCGGCCGTAACCGGTCCCTCGGCGGCATGGAAGCTGAAGTGATGGTCGTTCCCGCCCTGAACGCGGAAGAAGTCGACTACATAAGAATTCGCCTCGTCCACCCGCACCATCGCGGAGGTCCGATTGTAGAGCTGGGTGTTGCCGTACGCTTCCGGCGCATTCACGTCGATCAGCTTCACCATGGAGCTGTCGTCGTAATGCTTCGGCTTGCCGTCCCAGATCGGGAGCTGCTTGGACTTGTCGACGACGACCGTATTGTGGCTGATCGTATTGTTCACCCACTCGAAGCGGTTCACGTCGGTGGCATTCGCTTGCTCCGGATACCCGAGGTCCGGCAGCAGGTCGAGTCCGAATCCGTAGAAGCCGAGATTCAGCATATCCCGGTGGCCGTGGCCGCTCGTGCGGCCGTAGTACAGCCAAGTGCCCCTGCGGGTTTCGGCTGTACCCAGCGCGCTGTTGGCAGGCGAGCCGTCGCGCAAGCCGGCGAAGCCGTAGCCCGTCATGTTCACGCTGCCCAAGTCGAGCGGTCCATGGGTGTCGATGACAGTCTTGATGTCGTCGGCGACCTTCTCCGGATTCGGGGTGAATACATTCGAATGAAGACCGTCCGTCTTATTCCCGTTCAGCATATAGGCCAGCTGCGCATAGATGGGGTCGCCGTACTTCTCGAACGCTTTGACCGACTGGGCCAAGTCCACCAGCACGCCAGGTTGGCCGGTCGTACCGCTGTCGCCGATGGAAGGCGTATACTTGCCCAGCATGACGAGCGGGTAGATCGCCCGGTACATGGATTGGTACTTCACATTGTTATACAAGTCTGCGGCCGGGTACTTGTCGTAGCCTTCCAGCACATCGGCCACGACGGCATATGTGTTCAGCCACAGGCGATTGTAGCCCGGACCCGCTTCGTTCCCGTTGCCGTCCCGGTCGACGTCGTTCACCATGCTGAACAGGATGTTGCCCCCGGTAATCCGGCGCGGGATTGAGTTGATGAACGCCCCCGGCTGGAAGGTGTAGTCGAGCCATGTCTTCGTCTCCGGCATCGTGTCGTGCACGACCGCAGCCATTGCAAGCGTGCTCTGGTGGAATCCGTTGTTCCCGCGGATTTGATCCCAGTACATGCCGGGCATAATTTGCCGCAGGATGCCGTCTTCGATATTCCGTCGAATCTGGGATCCGGATGCCTTGAGCGGCAGGTCGAATTGCGCGCCCTTCGACGCCAGGAAGGCGATGACCCCCGGATCGTCGTACGTCTGGAAGAAGGCGTCATAGGCGCTGATGAACGTTTTGACCAGTCCGGTTTCCCAGATCGAGCCTACTGCCTTGCCGTCGCCCGTCCCGCCATGGGAATTGACATAGATGTTGCGATCGAACTGCGCGGTATCCATAGCCGGGTACACGTCGGCGATCCGATCGAGCAGCACCGCTCCCGCCCGGGCGTATTTCTCATCCCCGGTATAGACATACGCGTTCTGCAGCACGCTCATGGCGTTGTTCACGACGCCGCTGCTGTACCAGGCGAACCAGTGGGCGTAATACGCCACGAATGTATAGCGCTTGTTGGTCGCAGGATCGACCCATCCGTATCCGTCGTCGACGCCCCAGGTCGGCCCTTTCTCCGGGTACAGCGTATTCACCAGCAAGCTGCGATCCGCAAGAGACGGGTTGAAATTCCCATGAGCGTCGAGCCCGCTTCTGTAATAGGCGGCAAAATCGTTCGTCGGGAACTTGTATCCGCTCGCCGGGTCGACGATCTTCCACGGGTCATTCAGCGGATCCGCCTTCCACGGGTAATTGCCGTAAGCCTTCAAATCGCCCGAGACCGGACTAAAGTTGCCCGTCAGCTGGTTCGTGTTGTAGCTGCGGGGAATTGCCTGCGTCGGCACGAGATTCCAGATTCCTTCGAAGCCCAGTGCGACATATTCGTCGGCTTTCGCCATGACGCTTGTCTTCAATGCTGTGGCCCAGTCGTACTGCTGAACGTTTTGTCTCGCCGCGGCTACTTTGGCAGGCGTATAGTACGTGGCTCGCGTTTTGCTGTTCGTGACGGCCGCGATGTTCGTGAGGGTGAGTCGGCTTGGCAGCAGGGTCGTGCCCGTGCCGTTGCCTGCGCCATTCCCCGGCGCCTTCAATTTGAGCGTGAGCGTATGCCGCCCAGCCGTGAGAGGCAATTGCTCCACGTAGAGGTCGGGGCGCGGATACTGTCCGTTAATGCTGTAGAAGCTGTAATCCGCATATACCGCGTCATCGACGCTTACCTGCGCCGTTCCGCCGTTCGTCGCGGTCATGCCGCCGAGCTTCACGATGTAGGTCCCCGACTCGGCCACCGTAAATTCGAACGTACGGGACGGATTGGCCGTCGTGGTCTGCACGGTCAAGCCATTCGTCGTCTGCGTCACTTTGGGAGCCGCGTTCGGGTCGCCTACCGGCGAAACAATGTGGTCCCCGGGTTGAGTGCGGAACTGGTATACCGTCGTATCCGGCATGACGAACGGTTCCCCTATTCCTTCCGCCGAAGCGGTGTCCGTTTTTAATAGGATGGGTTGCAAGAAAGACAAGACCATGACCGCACTTAAAAGTGCAGAAAGCGCTTTACGTTTCAAATGAACCATTCCCTTCCTCCATATCCTTAATCAGAATCGGCTAACGTTCACTCTCGCAAAGTTCACCTCCTTCAAAAGGGTATTCAGGCTCAGAAATGTGACATGTATGTAAGTTGTAATTAAATTATAAAAGGTGGCCCTTAAATTGACCACCTACTCTAACAAATTGGTACTTTTGTCCTAGATCGTTTTACTCTTTCGTCATAATCAGGGCGTTTCGACATCTGCGCTCAGCGGATGGCGTCTTAAAAACTCGAGGATCGTATCGTTGACGAGTACCGGGCTCTCGCGCAGCATGTGCGGCCTGTGGCTGCCTCCGGGCACGATCCACACCTGCGAGCCTTCGACGAGGTCGCCCAACCGCCGCATCCGCGGCTCATCCGCGAACGGATCGTGCTCGCCGGCGATGAAGAGCGACGGACACCGGATGCTGCGCAGCTCGTCCTCGGTATGATCCGGGTATAGCCGCCAGTCGATCGCGCTCTGCCGCATGAACTGCTGCCAATCGCCGCGATGCGCTTCCTCGTGCCGCTCCTGATTGTGCCGGATCGTCTCCGTCTTCCCGTGCTCGATCAGCCATTCCGGCTCGAATTCCTCGACACCGGTCGGATCCGCGAACCCGCAGCTTCCGATTGTCGTCAATGTTGCAACGCGCTCCGGGCAGCGGATGGCCATGTACTGACCCACACTCGCGCCCAAGCTGTAGCCGATCAAGTGTGCCCGCTTCAGGTTCAGGCGGTTCATGAATTCCAGCATGTCGTCCGCGAGCTGAGGCGAGCTCCAGACCAGGCTCTCGCAGCGCGTTCGGCCGTGCCCGCGAAAGTCCGGGTAGTAGCACGTATACGGCGCCTTCTGAAAATCCAGCAGCTGGCTGGCAAACGCCAAAATCCCCCGCGAATAGCCGCTGTGCAGGAATATTACGGGATCCCCGTAGCCCATCTTTTCATAGAACATGTCCAAATCCTTCACCTGAACGTAGGGCATCTTGATCGCTCCTTTATCGAACATATGTTCCTTTAATTATACAAGCGTCTTTCGGCTGGAACAAGAAAAAATCGATCTTGTTGGCTTATTTTTTTGCTTGGCGCGCCCTGGTTGAGTAGTTAGTCGGTTTCGTCGACTAATTCGACGCTCGCGATTCAGTAGAAGGTGGAGAGTTATGAGATTTTCCGCTGATACGGCGCGTGATCGGGGGTTCGGTGGGGAGTTAGATGGTTTTTCGCGTTAATTTAGCGCATTACCGGTTGGTCGAATGCCTGCTAATTCGGCTCGTGGTCGGACAGTCGGTGGGGAGTTAGTTGGCTTTTTCCGCTAATTCGGCTCATGGTAGGACAGTCGGAGGCGAGTTAAGTGGTTTTTCCCGTTAATTCGTCTCGTGTTCGGACAGTCGGTAGCGAGTTAGATGGTTTAGAGGCTGTCGATTAATTGCGGATCGTTTAATATCGAGAATATGAAGCCTTATCGTGGTTCCAAATGAGGTGTAGTTCGATTTTGCCCAATTAGAGTCGGTATTTTGGGAAGTCTGCGCTATGCAGTTCGATTTTGCCTAACTAAATGGCGGGATTCCAAGGTCCGCGTTCTAAACGTGCGCTCCAATTCGGCGAAATCGAACTAGAGCTCGTCCAAATGAAATCTAGCCTTCTGTAAGTTGGTGAAATCAAACTAGAGTGCGTTTGTAACGGTTCGATGAGCCATCCACAATAAATTGACAGTCACTTTTTCCCGCTAATTCGGCTCGTGGTAGGACAGTCCGAGGCGAGTTAAGCGGTTTTTCCCGCTAATTCGGCTCGTGACCGGACAGTCGGTGGGGAGTTAGAATGGTTTTTCGCGCTAATTCGGCTCGTGACCGAGGGTCCGGAGGCGAGTTTGATGGTTTTTCCCGCTAACTCGGATTGGACCCCCACGACAAGCTCCCCCACCCTTACCGGCTGACCGTTTGCCCTGAGGCGCCGGGCGATGGAAGCGGCCGCTTCCGAAGCAGGAGGAAGGCGAGCGCGGCCGTGATACAGCCGAGCGCCCCGACCATGACGAACCCTTCCTCGAGGGTCAGGAAGTCCCCCGCCAGCCCCATGAACAGCGGCCCCGCGAACATCCCAAGTCCATAGATCGCTTGATAGAAGCCCATTGCGGTCGCCCGCTTGCCCGGCTCCATGTGCTTGATGCTGAGCGACATGAGCACCGGCGAGGTGAACCCGCGCCCGAAGCCCGCGACCGTCTGCGTCGCAATCAGCAGCCAGAGTGTGTGCGTGAACGGGATCGCGATCGTGAATAGCCCGCTCAGAATAAACCCGAGGATAATGATGCTCCGCTCCGGCATCCACCTGGACATGTACCGGCCCCCGAACCAGGCGGCGAGCGCGGTCGGGAACGTGGAGCAGAACGTAAGCAGCCCCATATCGAATTTGCTCGCGCCGAGCGACCCGGCGAACACCGGCGTGAAGCCGAACACCGTGGCGAAGGTCAGCACCTGGAACAAGATCGACAGAAACGACACGGTCAGCAAGGTCCGGTCCCCCGCCACTTCCCGTACGCCTTGCAGCGTAATTTTTTGCTGGCCCTCCTCGTATTTCTCCACGATCCACAACGACCCGGCCATCCCCAGCACCCCGACCACCGCGCCGATCAGGAAAGCCGACTCCCAGCCGTACAGATCGGCCATCCAGCCGCCACTGAGAATGCCGAGCATCTGGCCGATGTTGTTGTAGAACGAGATTGTCCCCATCGCTTGAGTCGTCTCGTGACGCGGATAGTAGCTCGCGAACAAGATCGTGAAATCGACCCAAGTCGCCGCCGCCGCACCGGCCAGCACGCGCAGCAGCAAGATCCAGGTTAAGTGCTGGGTCAGTAGAATACCCGCGCCGGCGAAGATGGAGAACACCATGCCGAGGATGATGAACATTTTACGCTTGTGAATCCGGTCCGACACGACGCCCACGGGAATACGCAGCAGCATCTGGCTCAGTCCGTACATCCCGACGATAAGCCCCGCCATTTTGCTCGAAGCCCCCAAATCCATTACATAAGCGGTCAGGATCGGGACGCACGTGTACATGGAAAACCAGAACAGCATCGTCACGAAACAAAATAAAGGAATCCGATAATGCACATTGCCTGCCGATACTTGCGCTTGCATGGGGCCATCCACCGCCGATCCATCGCGATCCGTTGCGACAGGGCCAAAGCCCCGGGCCTAACACCCGAATGCAAAGCACCGAACCACGCGCAACCGTCTCGTTTTCCCTCATCTTACCTCCGGACGGGCGAACAAACAAGCAAATCTTACAGCCGCCGAATCAACCGCAGCAAATTGTCCACCTCGGGCAGCCAGCCTTGTGCGGTCGGCGCTTCCTGCAGCATTAATCCGGTGACGACGGAAAAATAAAGCAGCAAATGCGCCCGAGGGTCGCCTTCCCGGAAGTCCCCGGCCTGCTGGCCCTCGATGAAAATCGGCACCAATTGTTCCAGCACATCCTGAGGCGAATAACGGTTCACCCAGACTTTGGCCGGCTCCGGCACGTCGTCCGACCGCTGAGCGTGCTGCAGCAGCAGGAATATGTGCCGGTGACTCTCGTCCATCATCCTTCGGGTGAAATGAGCAAGCCGTTCCACAGCCGTGCCCGGCTGCTCGCGCAAGCTCCGAATGGCGGATTGTGACTCTTCGACGGCTTCCTGCACAAGCAGCGTGAACAGCTCCTCCTTCGAACGAAAATATCTGTAGGACAAGCCTTGACTGATGCCGGCCTCCTCGGCGATCAAGCTCATCTTCGCACCGGAGATGCCTCGCTCCGCGAATACTTTCAAGGCGGCTTTCTTAATCTGCTCCCGGCGTTCATCTAAGGCAGCGTCCAACGACTCGGTCATGCCATACACTCTCCCTATTTAAATCAAGATGAAATCGAAGCTTGCCGTACGTTCAGGTCCCACAGCCGCCGGGCGGCGTCCCGGTCCCGTGCAGGCGAAGAGGGCGTCGAGACGTTCATATCCGTATAATAAAGGCCGCTCTGTCCGGTCACGGCATCGGAATCGGACAGCCACACGAGCGTCTCGGCCCCTTTCTCCGGCGTGCGGGAGAACAGCTTCATGGCCGCCATGGTCAGCCGGGCCATCAGGCCGTTGTTTTGGTTAAAATTCGTCGCCACAAGACCCGGATCGAAGCAATACGTGTGGACTCCAGTGCCTTCCAGCCGTTGCGCGAGCTCCGAGGTGAACATAATGTTCGCCAGCTTCGTCTCCGCATAGCGGATCGTGGCCCCGCCCATCAGGGACTGAGGAAACCGATACAGACCTTCGGCGCCCGGATCGTCGAACCGGATCCCTTGCTTCGCCATCTTGTGGCCGTGGGAGGCGGTGTTGATAATGCGAGCCGTTCCGCTCGCCTGCAGCCGATCCAAGAGCAGGTGGGTCAGCAGGAACGGAGCCACCTGGTTGACCGCCCATGTCATCTCGAGCCCGTCCACAGTCGTTTGACGCGTATCGAACATGGCGCCGGCGTTGTTGATCAGAATATCGATTCTCGGGCATTGGGCTAAAATGATTTCCGCTACTTGACGGACGGAAGCGAGCGAAGACATGTCGGCGAGGAAAATATCTACTCTCGTACGCCCGCCCCCAATCGAGCGTAGCTCGGACGCCACTTGCTCCGCCTTCGCCCGGTTGCGGGCAATCAAGCCCAAATCCGCCCCGCGGGCCGCCAGCTCCTTCGCCGCCGAAAGCCCGATGCCGCTGGTTGCACCTGTAATGATCACATATTTGCCGTTCACTGTCCACTTCTCGGTGGATGGGGTCTTAACGTTTTGCATGGAATTATTCATGGATGGATTCCTCCTGTATATGCAGTTCATATTAGTGAATGAATGGTTCATTCATTTACATAGTAGAGGATACGATGCCAACTGTCAATCCTTTTTTTGCACGGCTTTACGCCACGTCCCCATCCGGCTAGAACAGCTTCGACTTCTCCGCCGCCTCGGCCATACGCCGCGTATAGCGGGAGAGCGGCTCCTTCAGCACCAGCGCTGCGATGTAGCATACGATCACGCTTAACAGCAGGAAGCTGATGTCCCGCACGACGGTTTTCGCCAGTATGCCGCCCACTGCTTCCCGCAGAGCGCTCACCGCATAAGTGAACGGCACGAACGGATTCAGCTTTTGGAAAAACGGCGACGCGGTGGTGACCGGGAACGTCCCGCCCGAGCTGGAGAACTGCAGGACAAGGAAGACGATCGCGAGCCCTTTCCCGATATTGCCGAATACGGAGACCAGCGTGTACGTAATCGTCACGAACACGAAGCTGATGAGCAGAGCGAACAGCAGGAACCAGCCTTTATGCACGACATAAGTGCCTAGAATAAAATAATTTCCGAGCGTCACGATCAACGCCTGCAGCAGCCCCACCGTCAGGAAAATCCCCATCCGGCCAAAATACACCTCGTGGCTTTTGTAAGCCCTGGGCGCAGGAGCAAGCGACGCCTCTGCTCCCTCGTCCACCTCCATCTTCAACAGAGAGACGAGCAGCATTGCGCCCACCCATAAAGCCAGCGTCGTATAAAAAGGCGACATCGCCGACCCGTAGTTCGGAATCGGGTACAGCGTCTGCTCCTTCAGTACGACCGGATTCGCCAGAAAGTCGCTCTCCTGCTGGATGTCCCGATGCAGAAAAGCGAGCAGCTCCGCGATCGACGCATCGCCTTGGTAACGGCGCACGGCATCGGCCGCGTTGCGCACCGCCGTCTCGAAGGCGGGAAAATCGGTGCGCACGAAGTCGGCCGCCTGATGGACCGCGTTCTCCACGTCGGGCAGCTTCGTGCGGTACAGGTCGGCGAGGCGCCGCAGCTCCTGCTCGGTCGTCGGCCAGTCGTTCCGGACGAAGTCGGCGGCCTCGTGCACTCTCTGCCCGACGCAGGGAAGGTCGTTCTGCAGGAACGGCCCAGCCTCGTTCATCACGTTCACGAATGCGCCCAGCTTGTCCTGCAGCCGTCGCGCCGCGCCCTGCACTCGGCTGTGAATTTGCGGCAGCTCCGCCTGCATCGCGCCGAACCGGGACCGGGCGTATTCGACCGCCCCCCGGGCGCTCTGAGCGAGCGCCTGCAGCTCCGGCAGCTGCGGTTTCAGCTGTTGCAGGCTGCCGGAAGCGTCGCGCGCCGCCGCTTGCGCCGCCTGCAGCCCGCCCGCCAGGGCGGGCGCAACCGCCGTGTCGAAGTCCTCCGACACGGCCGAGAGCGTGCGGGACGCCTCGCGCGACGCGGCGTCCAAGCGCGCCTGCGCGCCGCTCGCGGGGGCGGCCCCCCGCGCGAGCGGCGCGGCTACGGCGCGGGCGGCCTCGCCCTGCTCGCGCAGCGCGGCCTCGGCCGCCGCCAAGCGGCGCAGCGCCGGCTCGAGCGCGCCGGCGGCCGCATCGGCGCGCAGCGCCGCGAGCAGCTCGCGCGCGTGGCCGAGCGCGTCGGCGGCCGGGCCGAGCCGCTCCGCGCTCGCGGCCAGCGCCGTCGCCGCCGCGGCAGGCGCCGCCAGCGCGGCCGGGGCGCCGGAGGCGCCGCCCGCCGGCGGCAGTGCGGCCGCGGCGAGCGCGACCGCCTCCGCGGCCTGCCGCGCGAGCTGCGCGTTCAGCCGCAGCACCGGCGGCAGCGCCTGGAAGGCGGCCTCCTGCTGCGCCAGGAACGGCGGCAGCCGGTCGGCGTACGCGCCGCCCGTCGCGGCGAGCGCCTCGAGGCTCGGCAGCGCCTGCAGCACGTCCCGTACGGCGGTGTCCGCCTGCCCGACCAGGGCGAGGGGCCCGGCGAGCGCGGCCTCTACCCGGCCGAGCGTCTCCTCCATCGCCGCCGCGAGAGCCGCCGCCTGCTGGAAGTCCGGCAGCCGGTCGCGAACAGCCAGCGCCTCACGGGCAGCCTCCTCGATGCGCGGCCAACGCTCCTCCAGCTTCAGGATCGTGCCGCCGGCCTGATCGAGCTCCGGCAGGCGCGCTTCCAGCTGCACGAGCCGGTCGCCCTTCGCCTTCAGCTCCGGCAGCTTTTGCTCCAGGGCGACCGTGTCGCGCCCGATCGCCTCGAGCTGGCCGAGATGCTGCTCGAGGTCCAGCACCTTGGCTTCGAGCATGCGGATTTTGGGAAGCTGCTGCTCGTAGGCGTACCCCAGCTCCTTCAGCCGGTTCAGCACCGTCTCGCTGACGGTGCGGATGAACGACTGGCTGATCGTTTCCGTGACGCCGGCCGCACCTTTGGCCGTAATTTTGGGCGCGATGGCGCTGATCTTTTCGTTCACCGTATAGAGCAGCTCCGGCTTCTGCAGCGAGCCTTCTACGACCGTGGCCATTTGGCTGGAGAACGAAGCCGGTATGAGCAAGCTGGCATAGTAATCGCCCTCCTCGACCCCGCGCCGCGCTTCGTCCGCATCGACGATCGTCCATCCCAGCTGCCGGTTGTCGCGAAGACTCGCGACCACCTCCTCGCCGATATTGAACGCCTGACCCCGCACGGTCGCCCCGATGTCTTGACTAGTCACGGCAACCCGGATGCCCGAGGTGTTGCCGTACGGATCCCACATCGCCTCCAGATTGATCCACGCGTATAAGGAAGGCAGGACGGCGAGCGCCGCGAGCAGCAGCAGGCTCATCGGGGCTTTGAAGAGATTCCGCCAATCGGTTTTATAGATGGTAAACATGTTGCGCATAGTAGAAAGTCCGCCTGAACGTAAGTTTGAGATCGGTTAATACATTTCCCTATTTTCCCACGTTCCATGCGGTTCGGACCGCTTCCCTGCCGGCGCTTGCATGTATCCGCCTCCATCAACACTTTCTATCGGACCATAACAATCCTTTATCGGGCACGGAAGGCGCGAAGTGGTATGATGGGCAAGGGGAATTGTCCTTTAAACTAACGCAGGGAAGTGCTTGATTTTGGCTTTTTCATGGAAACGGAATTTGATTGTATTGTGGATCGGCACGTTTCTGGTCAGCATGGCTTACTCCGTCTCGGTACCGTTCATGTCGATTTTCCTGGAAGAGGATCTTGGCGTGACGAGCCACCTGGAAGCTTGGACCGGCGTAACCTTCGCGGTTACCTTCCTGGCCGGCGCTTTGATCGCCCCCTTCTGGGGCTCGCTCGCGGACAAGTACGGGCGCAAGCCGATGATGCTCCGGGCCGGCATTTGCCTGTCGTGCTGCTACTTTTTATATTTCCTCGTCGAGGGTCCTTATCAATTGATCGGCGCCCGCATCCTGGAAGGGCTGCTCGCCGGCTATATCCCTTCCGCGATCGCGCTGATCGCCACCAACACCCCGGAAAAGCAGATGGGGTATGCGCTAGGGGTAATCTCCACGTCGAGCGCCGCGGCGTCGATTATCGGTCCGCTGATCGGAGGCATCGTGAGCCATGTTGTCGGACCCCGCGATACGTTCGCACTGGCGGGAACCATGGTGTTCATCGCGTTCCTGATTTGCCTGTTCTGGGTGAAGGAGCCTTCCTTCAACAAAACGACGGCGAAACGGTCCTCGGTCGTGAAGGATCTGAAGGAAGCGGCCTCCAACCGCAGCCTGATGATCGCCTTCGTAGTCGTGTTCGTCACGACGACGTCCGTCATGGTGCTGGAGCCGCTGCTCACGATTTACGTGCAGAAGATCGGCTCGGACGCGTCGTCCGCTTCCTTGTACTCCGGCATCATCTTCTCCTCGGTCGGGGTCGCCACATTGATCGCAGCGCCTTGGTGGGGCAAGTACGGCACTAGGGTCGGCTATGAGAAAGTATTGTTCATCGGCCTCCTGGGCGGCGGGATCGGGAATATTCTGCAGATGTTCTTCCACAGCCTGATCGGCTTCGGCTCGCTTCGCTTCGGCTACGGCCTGTTCTTCGCCGCCGTATATCCGGCGCTCAACGCGTTCATCGCCGAGCGGACGGACCCGGCGTTCCGCAGCCGCGCGTTCAGCCTGAACCAGTCGTCCAACCAGATGGGTCTGCTGCTCGGTCCGCTTATCGGAGGCTTCACCGCCACGCAGGTACCGATTCCGGTCGTCTTCGCCATCACGGGCGCCGTGCTGCTGATCATCGCCGTGTTGCTCAAGCTCCCCCGCTTCTCGATCACGCGGGACACAGCACTCCCCACCAAGCAGCGCAATCAAGCCGCGCAGTAAGAAATAAATTCTGTGTTATAAGAAAAGGTTGTCCTCTGCAATTGCAAGCATGCAATTGCCGGGACAACCTTTTTTCAGAAATCTAATGAGTGCAATAACGGAAGAAATACGGATGAATGGTTAATCGACAGGCATCAGATGAGCCATATTGTAATTCGACTCGAACATGACGCTGGCACATAGCATGCTCTGGCGGACGGTATAGTCCATGTAGATCTCGCCGTGCGTCCAATGGGCCTTGTACGCCAATGATTCTTTGGCCACTCGCAGGAACGAGGAAATTTGCGTACCGGACAGTCCCTTTTGATGCTGCTGCTCGAACTTGCCGTCCTTCGCTTCGAACGGAAGATGGCGAACGCCGAATTTGCCGATAAGGTTGTTGCGGATTTGGATAAAGACGGTCCCGGAAGGGTGCAAGGACAGCTCATTGCGGAGTTGTTGAAACACGATGTCCAACTGCCGGGCTAGGGGTAATTGCGGTATGACCATGTACGACCTCCTTTCGTAGAATGATAGAGACGGATGTCGGATCTTGAAGTCTAAGGCCAAGTATAGAAACGGATTCTTCCTTATTCCACATAGTTTTACATATTATGACTATCTCCCCTGTAAAGTTCATACAAAAGGCCCATCCGTCCAAAGGGGGACGTTGGGCCTATCTCGGGCTATGTATGCCGGTCAATCTAAGAACCGAACGGGACAAATTCGGAGTTGCGCAGCTCCAGTATTTTGGACACCGGAATGCCGGTTTTGGCGTTGATCTCCATCACCGTGCTCTTCGGATTGGATTTAAGAAACTCCCGTATTTTCATAAAATACCGATTGTTCTGCGCCTGGCAGTCGTGGCAATATTCCGCTCTCTGCTGCACGTAGAGCTTGCCGCAGCCCTTGCAATTCGCTAATGTGGGCATATTGGGAATCCCTCATTTCTGACCTAAACGGGGCGGTCCATCTTGATCGCGGGGATGACACCGTTCGGCATGGAATGAAAAAACCGTTTCGAGATACCATTCGTATCTCCAGACAAGTTTTAGGGGGCAACTCTACTTCCATTATAGGCATTTTCCTATCCCGGTTGGTAGGGACTTGAGGCCTAACGGACAAGACCTACTCCTACGTAGACCGATTTCTTTCGACATGCTATAATTTACCTATTCCGGTTCGCATCCTACTTCTGGAAAAGGGGTCATATCATGTCTTGGTTTCAGGCCTTATCGTTCAAACATAAGCTGCAGATCGGCTGCTACACGCTTGTGGCCGTATTCGCCGCCGCTCTCTTGGTGCTCGCGCCCGGCCTCTTGTCCGTCATTGTCGCGGTGCTCTTGATCGGGGCCAGCTATCCTTTCATCAGCTGGTTGGAGAGAGCGCTTACAGACCCGATCGACAACATGTCCCGGGTGGCGCTTAACATCTCGAAGGGCGACTTCTCCATTAAGGTCGACGCGACGAGCAACGACGCGCTGGGCGAGCTCGGCCGGTCCTTCAACAAGATGATCGACAAGCTTCGCGATATTCTGAACGAAACGACGGGCATCGCACGCAGCGTCGCCGAGAATTCGCGGGACAGCAGCAGCAAGAACCAGAATTTGAAGCAAGTGATGGGGCAAGTGACCTACAGCGCGAGCGAGCTGGCCTCCGGCTCCCAGCAGATCGCCGCAGAGATCGAGCGCATGGCTACTGCCATTAAGGAAATCGAGCTGAAGGTGTCTACATACACGGATTCAACCAAAGAAATGAACACGAAGTCGGAGTCGATGCTGGTCTTGATCCACCAGGGCCGCACGGCGGTGGAGAGCCAGAGCGCCGGTATGGAGCGGAACGTGGAAGCGACCTCCACGCTGGCCCAGACGATCGATCAGCTGGCCAAGGAAGCGAACGGCATCTCGAAGATTACCCAGACGATCTCCGAGATCGCCGAGCAGACGAACCTGCTCTCGCTGAACGCCTCTATCGAGGCGGCCCGCGCGGGCGAGCAGGGCAAAGGCTTCGCCGTCGTCGCCCAGGAGGTGCGCAAGCTCGCCGAGGAGTCGGCGACGTCGACGAAGGCGGTGTTCACGCTGGTCCGCAGCATCGGACAAGGGATCGACAATGCGCTGAAGCAGATCAACGAGAACGAGCGGATCGTGCAGACGCAGACGAGCCTCATCCGGGAGACCGAGGCGGTGTTCGCGCGGATCGTAGACAGCATCCAGTTCATTACCGAGCAGATCGGGCAGTTCGCCTCCGAGAGCGAGCGGATGCTAGACAGCGCGAGAATGATCTCGACGACGATGGACAACATCGCCGCCATCACGATCCAGTCCGCCGCCGGCACGGAGAAGGTCTCCTCAGCCATGAACGAGCAGATCGCCGCCGTGGAAGCGATGGTCGGACAATCCGAGCAATTGGCCCAATCGGTCGGCCAGCTGCAGCGCACGATCCAGATTTTCCGGCTTCAATAAGCAAATAAGAACGAATTGTGTTAACGAAAGGCCAGGAACTCACCCCGCAGCGGTGACGTCCTGGCCTTCTTGTTCCTATTGTTCACATTCAGTTCATATTGGAAAGGTACCATTCCTTTTGTAGAACGACTAGGAGGAATGACCATGAGTAATCGAAACAGAAATGAACGAGAGCCTCACTCGAGGGAATGGGCTGTGGAAGCGCACGGACTTGTCAAAGTGTTCGGCGACAATCGGGCCGTAGATGGCGTGAATCTAAATGTCCGCGCCGGGACAATCTACGGGGTGCTAGGTCCGAACGGAGCAGGCAAGACGACTACCATCCGGATGCTGGCGACCTTGCTTCGACCCGACGCAGGTTCGGCCAAAATCTTCGGCTACGACGTGGAAAAGGAATCGCAGATTGTCCGTCAGTTGATCGGCGTGACCGGTCAGTACGCCTCGGTCGATGAGTCGCTCAGTGCGACGGAGAACCTGGTGATCTTCTCCCGGCTGCTCGGGCTAGGACGCGCAGAATCTCGGCAAAAGGCCGCGCAGCTTCTGGAGGAATTCGGCTTGACCGAGGCGGCGAAGCGGCCCCTCAAAAACTTCTCCGGCGGCATGCGTCGCCGGCTGGATCTGGCGGCGAGCCTCATTGCCCAGCCTCCGCTGATCTTCCTGGATGAACCGACGACCGGACTCGACCCGCGCACCCGCGGACAGATGTGGGATACGATCCGCCGGCTGGTCAAGACGGGGTCTACCGTCGTCCTTACGACACAGTACCTCGATGAGGCCGACCAATTGGCTGACCGGATTGCGGTGATCGATCGCGGACATGTCGTGGCCGAAGGAACCGTGGATGAATTGAAGGCGTCAGTCGGTACTTCCTCCTTGCACCTGAGGATCCACAACATGCAGGATCTCGCGGTTGCCCGGCAGATCATCGAACGTGTGCTCCAGGTTCCGTCCAATGTGTCGTCGGAAGCCGGGAAGCTCAATGCGCCGATGGCGAATGCGGACCGGGTCACCGATCTGCTGATCGCCCTGCGCGAAGCGGGCATTCCCTTGTCAGAGATCAGTGTGCAGAAACCGACCCTCGACGAAGTGTTTTTAACGATCACCGGTCATGGTGTGAAGGACAACGCGACACAGGCCTCCGATGCATCGAACCTAGTAAAGGAGGCTGCTCTATGAGTCATGCCATGACGAAGACCCCCATTCGACGCAAATTGAAAAACCATACAAGCTTCGGCCAAGCGGTACGCCATTCGTTAACGATGGCCTATCGAGGGCTTCTGAAGATACGCCGCACCCCGGAGCAATTGTTCGACGTGACCCTGCAACCGATCATCTTCACCCTGATGTTCACTTACATCTTCGGCGGCGCCATCTCCGGTGATGTACAAAACTATCTGCCGGTCATCATTCCCGGAATCCTTGTACAGACTGTCATTACGACCTCCATCGTCACGGGTGTCCAGCTGCGCGAGGATATGGATAAAGGGGTATTTGACCGCTTCAAGTCCCTGCCTATCGCCCGGATCGCGCCATTGGCGGGCGCCCTCCTGGCCGACACGATTCGGTATGCCATTGCCACTACGCTCACCTTTACGATGGGCTATATCATGGGGTATCGACCGGACGGAGGTCTGGATCAAGTCCTCCTCGCAGCGGTTCTTGTGATTGTTTGCTCCTGGGCCATCAGCTGGATCTTCGCTTTCTTCGGAGTAATCGCCCGTACCGCCTCGAGTGTGCAGGGGATCTCGATGCTCGTTTTGTTCCCGCTCACGTTCCTGTCCAATGCGTTCGTACCGGTCGACACCATGCCCCACTGGCTCCAGTGGTTTGTGAAGATCAATCCGATCTCGCACCTCATTACCGCCGTTCGGGATTTAACCAATTCGGGTACCGTAGGCTGGGATCTCACGATCTCCCTTATCGGTGCGGCTGTCATCGTGTTAATATTCGCTCCTCTCACGGTACGCGCCTATATGCGTCGGACCTGAGCTGATGTACGCCTCTGGAGCCCTTCAATCAAAATAGATGAAAAAAATTCATTTAATCAAAGTTCAGGAGGAAGTGGAACGAGCGTCGATTAAGCGTGTCCCCTCATTCGTGCGATGTCAATTCCATTCTCCCATGTGCCGTAGTAGCAAAAAGGCAGCCGAATGTCTCGGCTGCCTTTCCTTATACGTATGGAAACTTTAGATGCCTATACCTTCGATTCCGTCAGCTTCAGGAACTCCTGCACGTCGGCGACCGCCAGGTCGACGGCGTTCTGCCAGAAGTCCGGCGCGGTCAGGTCGACGCCGAGGTGCTTCTGCGCGAGCTGCTCCACCGTCATGCTGCCCGTATCCCGGAGCAGGGCGATGTACGCGTCCTCGAACCCCGCGCCTTCCTTGAGTGCGTGCGCGTAGATGCCGGCGCTGAAGAGGTAGCCGAACGTGTACGGGAAATTGTAGAATGGCACAGACGTGATATAGAAATGCAGCTTGGACGCCCAGAAGTGAGGATGGTACTCGCTCAGCGTGTCCTTGAACGCCCGCCGCTGGGCGCTGACCATAAGCTCGTTCAGCTCTTCGACGCTGAGCAGCCCGGCGCGCCGCTTCTCATAGAACTCGGTCTCGAACAGGAACCGGGCGTGAATGTTCATGAAGAACGCGATCGAGCGCCCGATCTTGTCCTCCAGGAGCGACAGCCGCTCCTCCTCGTTCGCGGCCTGCTTCACGGCCGCATCGGAGACGATCATCTCGGCGAACGTCGAGGCGGTCTCCGCCACGTTCATCGCATATTCCTGGGCGAGCGCCGGAATGTCGTTCATGACGTGCTGGTGGTACGCATGACCGAGCTCGTGAGCGAGCGTCGAGACGTTGTCGGCCGTATTGGCGTACGTCATGAAGATCCGCGTCTGTTCGCTGATCGGGAACGAAGTGCAAAACCCTCCGGGACGCTTGCCGCTCCGGTCTTCCGCCTCGATCCAGCGCTTCTCGAACGCCATGGCGGCGAAGTCGGCCATCTTCGGACTGAATTTGCGGAACTGCTCCACGATCAGGGTGGCCGCTTCGTCGAACGGATATGGCTTCGTCGTCGAGCCGAGCGGCGCTTCGACATCGTACCAAGCGAGCGATTCCAGGCCGAGCAGCTGCGCCTTGCGCTTCAGATAGTCGACGAAGACCGGCTTATTGCGCTCAATCACGTCCCACATCACTTGCAGCGTGCGGTCGCTCATGCGGTTGATGTCGAGAGGCTCCTTCAGGACGGCGCCCCAGCCCCGATGCTTGTATGTCTGGAGGCGGAAGCCGGCCAGTCGGTTCAGCGCATCCGCGCAAAAATCGCCCAGCTCGCCCCACTTGTCCTCCCACTTCCGGAATACGTCCGCTCTCACGGCGCGATCCGGGTTGGACAGCTTGTTGTGGGCTTGCCCGGCCGACAGCTCGACCGTCTTCCCGCCCTCTTCGAACGGAATTTTGAACTTGCTGACCGCCGTATTGTACAGCTCCCCCCAACCGTGATACCCGTCCACGGCCAAGTCGTTCAGCAATGTCTCTTGCTCCGGAGGCAGCTTCTCCTGCGCCAGCTGGCGGCGCTCCTCGAGCGGATACGCTACGGGGCGGAACGCGTCCCGCTGCAGCAAGTCCGTCCACGCCTCGTTCGGAATGTTCAGCAGCACTTGCTCGAAACGGGTCATAACCGAGCTGAATTGAGCGCCCATCATGGCGACGCGGCCGTTCAGCTGAATCGCTTTTTTATCGTTTTGATTTTCTGCCGTGAGGCAGGAGACGAAGGAATCGGCTTCCCGAATGCCCAGCAGGATCGTTTGCAGCGACTCCGCGATCCCAGCCAGCGTACGCTCCGGATCCTCGATCGGCTGAGGCAGCTGCTCCAGGCCGGCGAGAAACTCCGTCATCTGTTGCTCGAGCCGGTCGAGGAACTGCGCGAACGACGGGGAGCCGCTACCTCCCGGGAAAATCACATCCAGGTCCCATACGAGACTGAGCGGTTGCTTCATAGAATCTCACCTTTCCTTGTGCGGCTTATGTACCTTTTCATTAAACCACACTTCCGTTCGATTTCAAATATTGCGGTACGTGAACTGAAGTTGGACTTCCCTCTAAAGTAGTGTATAACTATAGTATTCTGTAGTTTTATGATTGGAGGCCTAATCGTATGAAACCATTGCCTATCTCCGCGGAAACGGCCGTCAAGCTGGCCAAGCGGCTCCATATGCCGATAGAGCATCTGATGCATATGCCGCAGCATATTCTGATGCGGAAGCTGGCCGAGCTGGCCCAGGAGGAGCAGGCCGTCCGCGAGCAGGCGAAGCCCGAGCTGCAGTCGCCCGACCCGGAAGGGAAGCCGGAATCATGATCCCCTTCCGGAACACGTGGCCTTACGAGACGGTCCGGGGCGACATCTACGTCCATGAATGCCCGTTCTGCGGCCAATCCAATGTCCTGCTGCCCCTGAAGACCAAGCACCTGCAAACGATTCGAGACGGTCGCAAATGGTTGATCGTCTTCCCCTGCTGCCATGAGAAGATCACCGCGATCGATGCGGATGCGGATTATTTGCTGGCAGACCGCCCTCTGCGGCAGGCTGCTCCATAGCGAGAGACCCACTGCCCGTGTCTTTTGTCCCGGCCGGGAAAAGAAAAAGAGGAAAAAAGACCCATCGTGTCGAATATCATCCTTTTGCGAACACAGTTAGGTCCTCGTTTCAGGAGCGAATGAACTTATGGATGATTATGTGATCCCGGTCACGAACGCTTGCACGCTCGTTACATTAAGTTATATCGCGTTGAAAATACGGAACCGCATCCTCGACGGGGCGATGGAATGGCTGGCCGTCCCGGTTCTGACCGGCTTATCGTCGATCCTGATGATGCTGATCCCTTTGCCAACCGACTTGATTATAAAAGATTTGCGCTTCATTCCCATCATGATGACGGGGCTGCGCTTCGGCTGGCCGCTAGCGCTGCTGTCCGCCATCTTGCCTGCACTTTACGCCCTCTGGCTGCACGGCCCTTACTTGGCCTATGAGCTGCTGGACGGCTTGCTCTTGCCTGCGCTGATCAGCGGATTGCTGCACCGGAAGGACGAACTGATGGCGAACGCGCACATCTCCCTCGTCCGCGGTTTGCAGGCTTGTTTGATCTTGTTCGTCTTCAAGCTGACGGCCGGCTCCCTGGTCTCCACCATCCCTATGTGGGGCTTCATAGCCATGAATGCCTATATGCTCTGCATCAGCGTCACGTGTGTCGCCGTGCTCATCCTAATGTACAACGACGAGCACAACCGGTGGCTGCAGCACCGCCAGCTGGAGCTCGAGGCCAACCAGGACCGGCTGACGATGCTCCCGAATCTGCGCGGATTCACGGAGATCGCCTCCAGCATGCTGCAAAAGCGGCCCATCAGCGTGCTCATGATCGACATCGACAACTTCAAGAACTACAACGACACGCTTGGCCATCTGCAGGGCGACCGTCTCCTGCGGGAAGTCGGCCAGCTGCTGCGCCAGTCCGTCGGCGAGCAGGATTACGTGGCCCGCTACGGCGGCGAGGAATTCGTCGTGATGTGCCACTCCACCGACTTCCGTATGATCGCCTTCCTCGCCCAGCGGCTCTGCCGCGCGGTGGAGGAGTATCCGTTCGAGGGCCGGGAATGCCAGCCGAGCGGGACAATCTCGATCTCTATCGGCGTCTCGATCGCCGGCACGCCGGGCGACGACCTGATGCGCCTGCTGTCGAAGGCGGATCAGGCGCTCTACGCCTCCAAGCGCAGCGGGAAAAACCGCTACACGTTCTATGAGCTGCCGGCCGAGACCGCTACCTCGGCCCGGTGAAGGAAAAGCCCAAAGGATGCAATCATCCTTTGGGCTTTTCCTTCATTTCGTCCGGCAGCTCCATCTTGTCGGCCAGCATGTCTTCGCGGGTCACGACCCACTGTTCGCGGCAAGCGCGAATCATAGCCGCGTCCATAATCTTCTTGTCGTTGATAACGCGGCCGAACCAGCGAATCGCTTCGCCATACCGCTTCAACCTCCGGTTCAGCTCACCCATCAAGTACATGAGGCGGGCGTTGTTCATGTTGTCCTCTTCGCCTTCGAACACGCGCACGTAGGCGTCGAGCGCATGCTCGAGGAAGCGGTTCTCCTGCTCCCTGTCGCCCTTCTCCCGGTACAACCAGGCGATATGATGCAGCAGGCCCGCAATGATCCGGCTCCGTTCGTTTTTCACCTGAGCGGACAGGAGCGCGAGCTTGAACGTTTGCATCGCCGTCGCCCAATCCCGATCCCCGCCGAACTCGCGGGCGGACCAATTTTTGCCGAAGCGGTCGTAGTACTCTTCCTTCTGCTTCGGCGTCATCCGATCCGAGAAGTTCTCGGTCGACGAGAACCCGCAGTACGGGCACACCCGCACGACATAATACTCCGGATTGATCTCCTTGTAATGGACGCAAAAATCCGTATCCGTCCCTTTGGATTTCTTGAAGCTGGGCCGCACGCGCGAGGTTTGGAACTCTTGCTCGCAGCAAATGCACTTGACCTTGATCTGATACAGGGGGGCGATTTCCACGAAAGAAGCCTTCCTTTCACGTACAGATTGACGACGCCGGGCGCCTCTAGTACGTATTCACAAAATGATGCGCCGGCCCGCTCAGCCGCGTCAGCACGACCTTCTGCAGGTCCTCCTCGAGTCCGATGGTTCGAAGCGCCTTCTCCATGCAGGAGAGCCACGCTTCCGCCCGCTCCGGGGTGATCGGGAACGGCATGTGCCGGGCCCGCATCATGGGGTGGCCGAATTGATCCGAGTATAGCGAGGGTCCCCCGAAGAATTGGGTCAGGAACATATATTGCTTCTCCATGACCGGGGTGATGTCCTCGGGGAAGAGCGGTCCGATGCCAGGATGCGCCTTCACCTCGGGGTAAAACGCCTCGACCAGCTTGCGCACGCCTTCCGCGCCGCCTATCGCTTCATATATCGTTAAGTCATGCTGTTCGGATGTCATAGTTCCTTGCTCCTGCCTGTTAGTCTGTTCTACCCATCATTATACAATAGAAAAATAAAACGATGCTATCCTTTCTCGCGAAAAGACAGCACCGCATGCATGTGATGGCCGGATAGGCGATCATCCTTAGTTCTCCATATCCTCCTCCGCTGAGCTCATCAATGTTTCCTTAATGACAAAAACGAAGGCACATACGATTAACCCCGCTACCACGCTCATCATAGGCATCACTCCGTCGGCTTTTTTTTACAGATTCAGAACGGGTTACCTTCTTGAAAAAGGGCTGCTGAATCGGCATAAAAACCTGCCTCAAACGATGAATCCGCTTCTTCGACTTCCGTCGAGAGGAGCTACTTATATTGTACCACAAATGAACCGAAAATTCAGCAAATGCCCAATATTTTGTATTCGTTTTCATTGACCGTTTGTCCGCATGACGCCGGGCTTGCCCACATATATGTTAAGGAGGTAGTCCAACGATTTCGTTTTTCCGGGAGGACATTCCATGCTAACGCTACGGCACTGGTCGACAACGCTCGTCGCGGCTCTGTTCGCCGCCCTATTCGGTCTGATGCTGATCTATCCCGGCGAGGGGTGGAAGGCGGCGATGGAAGGCGTCTCCATCTGGTGGGACATCCTGTTCCCGGCCTTGTTCCCGTTCTTCGTCATCTCGGAGCTGATGCTCGGCTTCGGGATCGTGCATTTCTTCGGCACCCTACTCGATCCGCTGATGCGCCCTCTGTTCCGTGTGCCCGGCATAGGCGGCTTCGTCTTGGCGATGGGGTTCGCCTCCGGCTATCCGGTCGGCGCCCGGTTGACCTCCCAGCTGTGGGACCAGCGGCTCGTCACGCGCGACGAGGGCGAACGGCTCGTCGCGTTCACCACCTCGTCGGACCCGATCTTCCTGATCGGCGCCGTGTCCGTCGGGTTTTTCCACGATGTAAGCTTGGCCGTCATCCTCGGGGTCGCCCATTATGGCGCTTCGCTCGTCATCGGTTTCCTGATGCGGTTCCACGGCAGCCGGCAGTCGTTCGTAGCGCCACTGCAGCCGCTCAAGGGCAAGGCCGGGCCGGGCCTGACCTGGCGGGCGCTGGCCGCTATGCATCAAGCCCGCATTCGCGACGGGCGCGCCTTCGGCATTATGCTGACGGATGCGGTGCAGTCATCGCTGCGGCTCATTCTCGTAGTCGGCGGCTTGGTCGTGTTCTTTTGCGTCATCCTGGAGATGATGAGCATCACGCACGTAATGAGCCGTCTTGCCGATGCGATCGCCTGGCTGCTGCGCGGCGTCGGTCTCCCTCGCGAGCTCGCCCAGCCGTTCATAAACGGCTTGGCCGAGGTGACGCTCGGAGCCCGTTCGGCGGCCGACGCCGGCGCACACGTGCTCTTGCCGCACAAGGTGGCGGCGGCCGCGTTCATCTTGTCGTGGGGCGGCCTCTGCGTCCATGCGCAAATCGTCAGCCTCCTGAACCGCACGAATTTGCGCTACGGCCCCTTTGTCGCTTCGCGGGCTATTCATGCGATTCTCGCCACCTTGCTCGTCTACATGCTGTGGACGCCGCTTCAGCCCCTGCGGCACACGATGCTGAACGTGAGCGTCTCTCTGGGATTCCCAGTGGGTGCGGAGAAGGTTGCGGGTCACGTTGCCGGAGACACTGGAAATCAAGCAGGAGGGATTAGCGGAGACTTGGTCGGCGGGCATGAATTAGCTGGCGAGCTGGCGCCGTGGTTCATAGCCTCGCCGCTTGTGCTTCCATGGCTCTTGCTGCTGGCGCTCCTGGTGATTAGGCTGCTGTACGCTTTTGTGCGACCTGTGTTCCGGGGCGTCTCCCGCATGCTCGGGCCCCCCGAGCGGTAGCGTTCGCCCAAATTCACGGGTCCCGATTCCCCAATTGGCATGACTTGTCCCATTGTGTCTTGAGGCGGAATTGATTATGATGAGACTATGTGTTTAGAGAAACCCCACAAGGTGAAGGGGAGAGCCCATAGTGAAATATAACGTAGTCCACCGCGGCGACGCCATTTCGGTACAGACGAAAGACCGCTTCCACGAGCTGGCGGCCGGCCGGGG
>NZ_JBJGED010000021.1:0-146114 GCF_045062745.1 Paenibacillus sp. HJGM_3 | reverse complement strand
TCCCCCATCGCTCCATGGTTTGGTTAGGAATTATTAACCAATATTATGGAGTTTGAAAAGGGAACCTAAGTAGTAACATCTATCCTTACAAATTGTAAACTTTGGTTTACAAGGCGGTGCGGACGGCTGGAATGGTGCTCAAATAGTAAATTTACCCTTACAAATTGTAAGCAAGCGCACCAACCCATAAGCCATCCACTTCCCCCTAAGTCACCACACGACCGTCACATCCTACTCCGCAAACTCCATCACCATCAGCTTCTGCTCATACAGCGTCGCGAAGCCGGCTTCGGATAGCGCGGCGAGCACCGGCGGATTCGAAGCGCGCAGGTTGTCGACCGACCGCCCGATCTCCCGATCCGGCGGCCCGAACGCATGCGCCAGCGCCGCGCGCACGATCGCGCCGCCGTCCTCGCGGGCCGGGTCGGCCTCGCAATGATGCAGCACGATCGAGCTCAGCTCGCCCAGATCGTTGTAATGGCGCGTGAACAGCGCATAGCCTACAGCGGCGCCGGTCTCGCGATCCAGGACTTGCAGCGACTCGCCGCCATGCGTCTGCAGCTGGAACCATTGCCCGGACCAAGGGACGTGCGGCAAGTAGAAGGGAAGGCCAATCACTTCGGCCGGCCGGCCCGGTTGCACCGCATAAGCCCCCGAGTCCGACCCTGCGGCGGCGAACCCAGCCAACGCCCCAACGCCTGCACCTGCCCCATCAGCATCCCCAGCGCCATCCCCAGCGCCAGCCCCACTCAGAGCGCCTTCCCGCTTCATGCCGATCAGATCGTCCACGATCCGGAAGCCCGCACCCTCATAAGCGGCAATCGCCTTCACATTCTTGCTCACGACCTCCAGATAGGCGGTATGCACACCGGCCGCCCGCATGTTGTCCACCGCCGCCTTCATCAGCGGCCGAGCCAAGCCCATGCCCCGGAACGCCGGGCTGACGCCGGTGCCGCCGTTCCAGGCGATCAGCTTCCCGTTCACGGAGCGGGTCGCGATCAGCACGAATCCGGCGGGCTTGCCGTCGATGAACATACCCACGGACAATGTAGGGTTGATACGCTTCGTGCCCAGATAGATCGTGAATTTCTCCACGGTTTGCGTCATGTCGGAATAATACTGCGAGAAGCCCTCGTTCCATAAAGCAACCGCTTCGTCCAGCGTACATTCATTCAAAGGTCGAATCGTATAAGTCACTTGGCTTTGGCTCATAAATGTTTCCCAGCTCCTTAGGATAACGTGAAATGAATAAATGCCAATCGGTCCGGCCTTACTTTGGAGACCGATCCAGGACTCGTGCCCGCAAGCTTTTGTCATACTGTGACGGGCTCATGTCGGTCACCTGCTTGAAATGCCGGGAAAAATAATGAATGCTGCTGTACCCGAGCTTCTCGGCGATTTGCGTATAGTTCATGTTCTCCTCGCGGATGAACCGCTTCGCCCGCTCGATCTTTTGCCGGTTGTAGTACTCCAGAATCGTGTATCCGGTTTCACGTTTGAAAATCGCCTTCAGCCGCGTCTTGCTCGTATTGAGCCCGCGACTGATCTCGTCCAGCTTCATCGACGCGCCGATTTTTTGATTCAACAGCTCCTTGATCGCCGCACAGATGTCGGCGTCGGACTTCAGCTTGGCCGCAGAGGACAGAGCCGCCGGCTCCCGGCCCCCGGATGCCAATCCAGCCGGACCGTACCCTACAGGCACCACGCTTTCCGAATGCAACCCTTCCGAACCCCCGGTGACGATGCCCGATTGCTTGCGGACGAGTTTGAGCAGCATCATTTCCAAGTACAGCTTAATGAGCTGCTCCGCCCCGAAAACCCGCGGCGACTTGTTCTTGATATTGCCGTTCCTCGGCTTGCCGACGTCGAAGGCGAGGGCGCCCTCCCGCAGCATCTCGGACAGCAGCAGCTGCTCTTCGTCGCTCAGCTTGAACAGCTTGCTGCGGAAGTAGCCCATCGCCTCCGACTTGCAGTCGAAGCTGACGATCATGATGTTCGGGGCGACCCGGCGGTTGGCCCGCAGGCTGTGGAACTCGTTCGGCGAGTAGAAGACGAGTTCGCCCTGCTTCACGAGCAGCTTGCGGTCGGCGATGTTGATCTCCGCTTCCCCTTTGTCCATGTAGAGGAATTCCCAAAAGTTGTGCTTCTCGCCTGGGTACACGTAATCCTTGGTCAGCTCGGTGTAGTGGAACGAGATAAGCTTGTTGATGACGATATCTTCGTGCAGCGACACCCGGACGAATTTTCCCATACGGCAAGCCCCCTTGACTCGGCCTCATCTTACTAGCTAGTGTAAACGAAATTTTGCACAAAAGAAACTATTTTTCACGTGCAATATCTGATCAAAAAGTGCAAAAAGTCAGTCCGATTATGTAAAGACCAAGACCGGATTTTCCCTTAACATGAAGGTCAAACAGGCCTAGCGAAACCTAAGAGAAAGGACGATGCATCTTGTTAAAATGCGGCATGATCGAAGTGAGTATTACGCCTCCGCTCGGCAATTCGATTCCGGGCTATTTCAAGGACCGCATCTCGAACGGGATCAAGGATGAGCTGTACGCGAAGGCGCTCGTCGTCGAGTCGGAGCAAAAGACCGTGGTCTTCATCGTGGTCGATGCGATCGATCTGGCCCGCCGGGACGTGGAGCGAATCCGCAGCCGGATCCAAGAAGGAACGGGCATCCCGCAGGAGCATATTATGGTGTCCGCGACCCACACGCATACGGGGCCTCCGGTGAAGGAAGGCTTCAACAGCAAGGTGAACGAGGACTATATGGTGTGGCTGGCGCAAAAAGCGGGCGACGCCGGCGTCCTCGCGTACAAAGGCCGCAAGGAAGCCCGAATCGGATTCGGGGTCGGACAGGAGGCGAACATCGCCTTCAATCGCCGGTTTTACATGAAAGACGGCAGCGTCACGACGAATCCGGGCATCCTCAACCCGCAGATTGACCGCCCGGCCGGCCCGATCGATCCCGAGGTCATTGTAGCCAGGATCGACGACGCCGCTACGGGCGAACCGATCGGTGTGCTGACCAACTATGCCTGCCATACGGACACGGTCTCCGGCAATGAGTACAGCGCGGATTTCCCGGGCGCTCTCAGCCGTACGCTTAAGCAGGTTCTGGGCGAGAAGACGGTAAGCTTGTTCATGCTAGGTGCCTGCGGGAACATCAACCACATCGATGTAAGCGGCGCTACGCCGCGGGATGGCCGGAATCATATCCGGATGGGGACGATCTTGGCCGGGGAAGTGCTGAAGGTTCGGGAGAAAATTACGAGCCTGGCGAGCGAGCTGGCTATCGACGTGAAGCAATCGTTCTTCGACGTGGAATACCGGTCGCCGACCGACCGGGAGGTTCAGCTTGCGGAGCTGGCGGAACAGAACGCGTCGACCGCATCCGATATGGAGCTCGCGTTCGCAAGACAAATCCGCGGCATCCAGGCGGCCGGTCCCGGATCGACGAACGTGGAGATTCAATCCGTCCGACTGGGCGAGCTCGGCATCGTAGGCTTGCCGGCGGAGATCTTCGTGGAATTCGGCCTCCGCATCAAGAGCCGGTCGCCGTTCCCGATCACGCTGATCAATGAGCTGTGCAACGGCTCAGCACGGGGTTACATTTGCGTCAAGGAAGCGTACAACCAAGGCGGCTACGAGCCGCGCACGACCAACAACAGCAAGCTGGCGACCGACGCGGGCGACCGGTTCGTCGAGAAAGCCGTAGAGCTGCTGCACCAATTCGAACAAGTCCCCGCCAAGTAGCCGGGACCACAGGGAGGAACACACACAATGAGCCAATCGAACAAAGTCCGCACCGCGGTAGTCGGATTAAATATGGGGCTGCAGCACGCATACGCCTATGCGAAGTCGGAGCGCGCCGACCTGCGCTGGGTCGTAGACCTGGACGCCGAGAAGGCGGCCAAAGTCGCGGAAGAGCTCGGCTGCAGCTGGACGACCGACTGGACGACCATCATCGACGACATCGACGCCGTCAGCCTCTGTACGCCGCACCATCTGCATGCGCCGCAGTCACTGCAAGCGATTGCAGCCGGCAAGCACGTGCTGCTCGAGAAGCCGCTCGCGAACACGGAGGAGGACTGCCTGAAGACGATCGAAGCGGCGAAGGAGAAGGGCGTAACGTTCATGATGGCGTACATCGTGCGTTTTCTGCCGGCGATCATCAAGCTGAAGGAGATTTTGGACAGCGGGCAATACGGCAAGCCGTTCAGCGTCAACCTGTGGATCCAGGCCTATCTGCAACCGATGCCGAACACGTGGTTCTCCCGCAAGGCGCAGCTCGGCGGCGGCGTCATGTTCAGCCACGGCTGCCACTACGTGGACTTGCTGCTCTGGCTGTTCGGCAACACGAAGGCCATCACCTCCCTCGGAACCCGCGTTGGCACGGAGTGGATGGAAGGCGAAGGCACATCGCACGGTCTCATGCAGTTCGAGAACGGCGTAGTGGCTCACCTGGAGACGAGCTGGGGCATGAAGTTCAAATCGATGCCGTCCTTCCTGCAAATCCATACGACCGAAGGGTTGATCGTGCTCGAGGCCGGCATGAACAAAATCGAAGTGATCAATGCCGAAGGCCGCCAAACGATTTTCGGGCCGGTGCCGGCGCTGACCAAGGAAGAGGGCACGAACGCGTTCTACGAGTGCGAGCACTTCCTGGAATGCATCCAGAACGGCATTACGCCGGAGACCGACGGAGTCGAGGCCATGCGTTCGCTGCGCGCGATCTGGGCGATGTACGAAGCGGCGGAGAACGGCGGGGTTCCGGTTTCGACAACGGGCGTGTAATACGCGCCATTCCGACCATTAGACCATTCCCATCCCACATAAAGGAGACCAGGATCGATAATGAAACCTATCAAAGTTGGCTTGATCGGCTGCGGATTAATGGGTACGCTGCATGCCAGAACGCTCCATACGCTGCCGGGCGTCTCCGTGACGGCCGTGCACAACCGGACGCGGAGCAAGGCCGAGTCGCTCGCGAAGGAAGTGGGCGCAACCGTGTATGATACGTACGAGGAGCTGCTGAAGCAAGACCTGGACGCCGTATGGGTGGCAACTCCAGACCATCTGCATGTCGATATTTCCAAGGCGGTGCTCGACTCCGGCAAGCATCTGTTCCTGGAGAAGGCGCTCGCCACGTCCGTGGCGGACGGCGCCGAGATCGTAGCGGCCGGCGACCGCCATCCGGAGCTGAAGGCGATGGTTGGCTACCCGCTGCGCTTCGATCCGCGCTACCGGACGATGAAGCAAATCGTCGACCGGGCCGATGCCGGCAAGCCGCTGCAGGCGTGGTCGATGCGGACGCACTTCCTCGACCCGAATCAGCAGGTGTATGACAAATACCGCGATCATTACTATGACACGCCGAGCTGGTATTTCGACGATCAGAACGCGAAGGGGCCGATCTTCTCCCACGGCTCGCACGACTACGACATCCTCATGTGGATGTGCGGCGACATCGAGAGCGTCTTCGCCTACGGCGGCACATACTTGCTGCCTCCGGGCAGCGTAGCCGACGCATTCACCGTATCGCTCAAATTCAAGAACGGCGGCATCGGGCATGTGAGTACGCCGTGGATCACACGGGTAGAGTACGACATGACCGGAGTCGCAACCGAACAATTGACTGTCGTGAACAACAACGGCGAGATCCGGGTTAAAGCGGACAAAGAGCCGGAGCAGCGCATCGCGTACAGCGAGAACGACATGTGGGTGCGCCTGAACCAGCATTTCATCGACTGCATCCGCTACGACCGGAAGCCGCTCATTTCGCTATTGGACGGGTTGAAAGTAATCGCCGTCTCCGAAGCGGCGTACAAGTCGCTGAAGGAGCGCCGCGAGATATTCGTGGAGAACGCTGGGGTGCTCGTATGAGTGCGGTAAGCCAAGTTAAGCTCGCGTGCATGACGCTGCCCTATATCAAATATTCGTTCGAGCGTTCCCTGCAGGGCATCTCGCAGGCCGGCTACAAATACATCTCCTTCGGACTCCCGCACGCCGGGCAGGAGGTACCGGATGAGCAGGATTCGGAAGCCGTCCTGAAGCTGCAGCGGCTGTTCGACCGCTACGGCGTCGAGCCGGTCATGCTGGTCAGCACGAACCAGCTCGCCCCCGGCCAGCCGATCGAACGCGCCCGCAAGCGGTTCGAGACGGCGAAGGCTCTCGGGATCCCGGAGCTGCTGTCGCTTGGCGTATGGGGGTTCCAAGAATTTCCCCATACCCCGCTTCCGCAGGAGGAGCTGGAAGTGAAGTACGCCGCCTTCCGCGACCGGTTCCGCGAGGTCGCGAAGCTGGCGCAGGAGTTCGAGATCGTCGTTACGCTGAAGCCGCATACGGGCAACACGGCCACCGCCCAGCACATGATCGACACGATCGCCTCGATCGGCTCGCCGTACGTGCTGGCGAGCTACGACCCGGGCAACGTGCACTACTACGAGGGCATCGATCCGGTGCACGATATGGAGAAGCTCCCCGTCCGGGACATCGCCTCGGTCATCGCGAAGGATCATAAGGGCGGCCGGGCGGAGAACAACTTCCCGATTCCCGGAGACGGCGATGTGGACTTCGTCGCTCTGTTCCGCCGGCTGAAGCAAGGCGGCTACGCCGGCTCAATCGTCGTCGAGCGGGTCGATGGGACGAATGCGACTGCGCCGACGGCGGAGGAGCTCGATGAGACGGTCCGGGCGGCACGGGTTCAGCTCGAATCGCTGCTTGCCCAGGCAGGCTATTAATTCCAAGCTGCGGTTAGCAGGAATTTCGACACGCCCGCACGAACTTATCTACGCACAGGGGATGCGGGCGATACGTAAACACGCCCGCATCTCTGCTACCTACAGCCCAGGCGGTGCGAACCTTGAGAAGATCCGACGCATTCCTGTCCCAATTGAAAGCTCGCTTGCACACCACTGCTTTCCGCTTGAACTCTTTTCGCAAGAGAAGAGGGTTCAAGCTGAAGGCACTTCCTATTTATAAACGGATGATCCTGCTCATCGTCGGTCTGTTCTTCCTGCCCTTCGCGATCTCATGCGCGTACTGGTACAGCGAGACGACCCGGCTGATCGAAGAGAAGGCGATCAAGCAGGGGCAGCAGATTGTCACGCTGACGAACGACCATCTGGACTCTTATTTCAACCAGCTGGAGATTACGACTTCGTCCGTTCTCACTTCCCCGCTCGTTCGGAGTTTCCTGCAGTTGAGCCGGAGCGACGAGTATGACGAATACTCGTTCAACCAGCGGATCTCGGACGAAATCTTCCTCTACATTTTGTCGAATCGACCGGACATCTACAACGTCTCCATCGTGTCCAACAAGCGCCTCGTCGTGAGCAGCTATTCGGATGACAGCGCCTTGGCCGCCTTCCGGCTCTATGCCGAGCGCAAGCCGAGCAACGAGAATTTCTCGATCATGGGCATCCGCTGGCTGAACAACACGCCGGTGCTGACGATTACCCGAAGCCTGATCAACAGCTCCACCTTCAGTTCGGAGGGCTTGCTCATCATCGACTTGAATTATAAGGCGATTGCCGAGCAAATCAAGAACATGGCATTAGGCAAATCCGGAGAAATGTGGGTGTACGACGATTCGGGCGATATCGTCTATTATCCGGACGAGACCGTGCTCGGCATGAAGATGGCGGAGCGGTTCCCGGAGATCCCGCTTCACGAGGGCAAAGACAGATGGATCTCTCCATCGCCGGAAGGGAAGAAGCTGTTCCTGAACAATCGGATGGAATCGGCCCGATGGCAAGTCGTCAATCAAGTGCCGCTGACCGAACTGACCGGGGACCTTACACTTCTCAATACGTACGCGCTGCTCGTCATCATTTTCCTTGTCGTCCTGGCGCTTGTCGTCATGGCTGTGCTGCTCTTCCCGCTGACGCGGGCGGTTCAGTTCCTCCAACGGTTGATGAAAAAGGCGGAGATCGGCGATCTGGATGTCCGGGCTCCGGAAGAGCACTCCACGCTTGAGATCGCGAGCCTGTATCGAAGCTTCAACAGCATGGTGGACGAAATCCGACGATTGATCGAGGTCGTGCATTTGTCCGAGATTCGCGAGAAGGATATGGAGATCCGGCAGATCGAGTCGCGGCTCATGCTTATGCAGTCCCAGATTAATCCGCATTTTCTCTACAACACGCTGGAGGTCGTCAACTCGTATGCGATCGAAGCCGGCGTGAAGCCGGTCAGCCGAATGGTCGTGTCGATCGCGAAGATGTTCCGCTACAACATGAACGACTTGAACAGCACCGTCCCGCTGGCGGAAGAGCTCGAGCATCTCGACACGTATCTCCTCATCCAGAAGGAACGGTTCGAACGGCTCACGATTGAGCGGGACTACGAACAGTCGGCCCTGGAGAATGCGGTATCCGTGAGGCTCGTGCTCCAGCCCGTAGTGGAGAACTGTTTCAAGCACGGCTACGAGCGGGCCGGGAGCAAGGCTATGTATATCGGCATGACCGGACGGGCTGAGGGCGATTGCTACAAAATCACGGTGATCGATCACGGGAGCGGGATGGACGAGGTGACGCGGGACCGGCTGAACCGGTTGTTCACGACCGGAGTCCCGACGGATGGAGATGCCGACGCCGAGCAGCGGCCGTTCCAGACGGGCAGCCATATCGGACTGTGGAACGTGCACAGCCGGCTGCGGCTTACATTCGGCGAACCGTTCGGGCTGTACATCCGCAAGTCGGATGACCGAGGGACGGAGATGGAGATTATTTTCCCGATGAGGTGAAGACAGCATGATTAAGGTGTTGATCGTGGATGACGAAACCCCCATTAAACGCAGTCTGAGCAAAATAATCGAAATGGAATTTCCTCAGCTGCAAATCGTCGACATGGCGCAGAACGGGATCGAGGCGCTGCAGCAGATCGAGCAGCACCAGCCGGATCTGGTCGTCTCGGACGTACGCATGCCGGAGATGGACGGGCTCCAGCTGGCGGAGGAAATCCGCAAGCGCGGGCTGACGATCGAGATCATCCTGATCTCCGGCTACAACGATTACACGCTGCTGCGCCAGGCGATGCATCATGGGGTGTCGGATTACTTGCTGAAGCCGGTCGATCCCGACGAAGTGTCCCGAACGCTCGAGCGGGTCATCGGGCGGCTCGGCCAGCGGGAGAAGGACCTTCAGGGCAAAAATCGTTGGCTGTCCGAGCATAAAAAGTCGCTGCAGAAGCTCGCGGAGTCCGTCTGGTACTTGCAGGAGGACCATATCGAGCAGGAGCTGATCTCGATTCGGGATTCGCTCGAGATTCTCGAATATCCGGCACAGACCACGACGGAGCTTATCATGCAGGCGTTCACGCTCGTCCATGCCGAGCTCAGTCAGCTAAGCGACGGGAAGCTGCAGCTGATGGATTTCAAGCCGTTCCAGCGCATCGCGAATTCGCTCGCTCCTTTCGAGGAAGTGCGCAAGCTGCTGGCGCTCGCCCTGAACGAAATCCGCGAAATGCGCAACTGGGGCTCCCACCGCCTCATTCGCAACGCGCTTACGTATATCGAGAACGCTTATCACCGGGAATCGCTCACACTGACGGAGATTGCCGATTCGGTCGGCATGTCGGCCACCTATTTCAGCAAATGCTTCCGGCAGGAGGTCGGCGTGAGCTGCACGCAGTACATCACCAAGCTGCGTATGCAGAAGGCGGTGGAGCTGCTGCACAACCCCTCGTACAAAGTGTATGAAGTCGCCTTCGCCACCGGGTTCAGCGAATATGCCCATTTTGCCAAGGTGTTCAAGAAGACGTTCGACTTCTCGCCGTCCGAGTTCCGTTCGAACCTGGGCATTGTATAATGGGAATTGAGAGTTGAATTGTCCATATTGATGAAAAAAAAACCATAGTGACCTGCTAGCGAGAGGAGTAGACTGAACATGACTGCGGAAGGGAGCATGCTGTACATGAGGAAGGCGTCGATCTGGCTGCTGCTGGCGGCGGTCGGTCTCACGGCGGCCGGGTGCAAGTCGAAGGGCGTTTCGGAGCCGGCACCGGAGGACAAGCCGTACGAGCTGACCATCATGATGCAGGACGGCGGCAACGAGTATGCGAAGACGGCCAAGCCGGACGACAAGTACTTCAAGGAGCTGTCCCGACTGTACAGCGCTTACCGGGGGAAGCCGTACAACATCCGGTTCGAGATTCTGCGGCATGACGACTACTTCAAGCAAATGACGGTTCGCTTCGCCGCCGGAGAATTCCCGGACATCATGTGGACGGACGGCATCGGCAATACCGCGCACCCGAATGCGGCCGAGGACGGCGTGTTCCTGGATCTGACGGATCTCATCGACCGGTACGGACCGAATCTGAAGCGCGGCATCGCGGACATCAGCTGGAAGGACCCCAAGGTGTCCAAGAACGGGCGCATCTACGGCATCCCGAAGATGGCGGCGCTGCCGAACATGACCGTCGATTTCGTCCGCAACGATTGGCTGAAGAAGCTCGGTCTCAGCGAGCCTCGCACACTGCAGGATTACTTGAACTACTTCGAAGCGGTGAAGTCCAATGATCTCGACGAGAACGGACAGAAGGACGAGATTCCGTATCTCATTCGGGGCAACTTCATGTTCTCGACTTCGTTCTTCGGTTATTTCAACGCGTACCCGACGCTGTGGCAGTTCCGGGACGGGCAGTTCCAGCCGAATCTCATCCTGCCGGACATGAAGCAGGCGATCATGTTCCACAAAGAGCTGTTCGATAAGGGATACGTCAACCGCAATCTGTTCACGCTCAAGACGACGGATTGGGACCGGCTCGTACGAAGCGGCAAGGTCGGGATGTGGCAGCATCAAATTCCCGCGCTTATGAACACCTACGACCCTGACGCGATGCCGGATGCCAACATGGATATCGTGCCGCTCGCGGGGCCGAAGGACGAGAAGGGGAATGCGTATCTCGTACCGGAGCAGACCGGGGTGAACGCCGCCTATGTGATTTTCTCCAAAGCGAAGCAGCCGGAAGAGATCATTCGGTTTTTCGACTGGCTGTATACGGACGATACGGCCAAAAACCGGTTTTTCGCGTATGGGATCGAGGGACAGAACTTCAAGGACGTGAACGGACGCATTCAGTTCGATCCTCAGGCGCCGGTGAACAAGGAGAAAGGGGCTTCGATCTTTTTCCAAGTCATGATCAACCCGAAGGGCGACAATCGCCTGTCGCCGCTGCTTATCCAGATGAGCAAAAATTTCGAGAAGATCGACACGGCGATGCGCATAGCACGTACGAATACGATTCACAATGAGAGCTTATACATGCCGATGCCGGAAGCGATGCGGACGAATCCGGACTTGGGCTTTCAGGAAAATTCCATGTTCATGGACATGTTCGCCAAGGTCGTACTCGGCAAGGAGCCGATCGACAGCGCATTCGACAGCTTCGTGGACGACTGGAAGAAGCGGGGAGGCCAGAAGGCGATCGACGAGGCCACACAGTGGTACATCAAGGAATACGGAGCTCCCCGGCCGTAAACGACTGGAGCTCCGAGGAGAGAGGGAGTCGGAGCGATGAACGAAAAGGCCAAGTGGATCTGGGGCGCCGGAGAGCCGAGTCCGCGCAACGAGTGGCGGTGCTTCCGCCGTACGGTCGACGTTCCGGCAGCCGGCTGGGATGAGGCCAAGCTGTCGATCACGGCGGATTCGCGCTACGTGGCTTATATCAATGGCATTCGGGTAGGAAGGGGCCCGGCCCGGTCTTATCCGTTCGAGCAGGAGACGGACGTGCACGACATCGGCCACCTGCTCCTGCCGGGGAAGCGGAATACGATCGCGGTGCTTGTGCTGCATTTCGGGGTGTCCACGTTCTACTACTTGCGCGGACGGGGCGGACTGCTGGCCAGCCTGGAGCTGCTCGAGCAAAGCAGGGGCATAGAGTGGGCCTGCGTAACCGACCGCAACTGGACGACGGCCAAGCATCTGGGGCAGGACAGCCGAGCTCCCCGTATGTCGAGCCAGAACGCCTTCGCCGAGCGCTACGATGCCCGATTGTGGGACGAACGGTGGGCGGAAGCGGACTTCGACGACAGCGGCTGGGAAGCTGCAACCGAGATCGGCGAGATCGGCATGCTGCCGTGGGAGAAGCTGAAGGAGCGGGACATTCCGTTCCTGACCGAACAAGCGGTTCATCCGGTGAGGGTGGAGCAGCTGTACAAGGTCAAGCCGGTTCCTTACGCGATTCATCTCGATATGCGCAATCAGATGGTGCCGGGCAGCGAGGATCACATGAATACGGTCGTGTACGTAGGGTACGCGGCAACCGTTGTGGAAGCGATTACAGACTGCCGGGCAGTCGTAGGCTTCACGAACAACAACGTGTTCGGGCCGATCTCCGTTAATGGGGAATGGATTCCGACCGCCGATTTCTACGGGGAGCTGCCGGAGCGATATGTGGAGGTTGAGCTGAAGAAGGGGCCGAACTGGCTCATGATCGACGTCACCGGCGCCGATCTCGCGGTCGGGATGTATATGGGCCTTCACAGCGATGCTCAGGTTACGGTCCGCTCACCGCTCGGCGAGTCAGGGGACGATTCCTCGGAATGGATCACGATCGGCCCGTTCGAATGGACCTCGAATACGACCCGGCCGGTCGATCAGACTCCCAGCCCGACGCATCCCGCCTATCGGGAGGCGGCGGGGATCCGCTCTACGCAGGACCTGGATCGATTTGCGGAGTGGGTCCGGCCGGTGCCCAAACGGTTGGTCGATCCGGACAACGTGTTCACCCGCTGCGTCTGGAAACCGGTGTGCGAGCCCGTGGCGATCCCCAGGCAGCTGCAGAATGCCGCGATCGCGCACCCGACGCCCGGTGTCGTGCCCCTGTTCGAGGATGCGGATACGGAGTTCACGATCGATTTCGGACGCATCGTCTCCGGGTTCCTGCGCTTCGAGATCGAGGCGGAGAGCGGCACCGTGGTGGACATGTACGGCTTCGAGCATCTCCGGGACGGCTGGCGCCAAGAAACGTACAAAATGAACAACACGCTCGAATACATTTGCCGCGGCGGCCGCCAAACGTTCGAATCGCAAGTGCGCCGGGGGCTGCGGTACGTGATGATCACGATCCGGCGAGCCCGTTCCGGCGGGTGGCTGCTGCAGCATCCGGTGAAGCTGTACGGCGTGCAGGTCGTCCAGAGCTTGTTCCCGGTCGCGGATATCGGCAGCTTCCAATGCTCGGACACGGTACTGACCGATATATGGAACATTAGCCGCCATACGGTCCGGCTGTGCATGGAAGACACGTTCGTCGATTGCCCGACCTACGAGCAGACATATTGGGTCGGCGACAGCCGCAACGAAGCGCTGGTCGCGTACTATGTGTTCGGCGCCGAGGACGTCACCCGGCATTCACTGGCGCTCGTCCCGGGCTCGGGAAGGCAGACGCCGTTCTACTCCTGCCAGCTGCCGAGCGGCTGGAGCAGCGTCATTCCGAACTGGACGTTCTTCTGGATCATCGCCTGTCTCGAATATTACGAACAGACGGGGGATGAGCCGTTCCTCGCCGAGATTTGGCCGGCCATCCGCTCCACGCTCGATGCCTACTTGGGCGAGGTGAACGAGGACGGGCTGTTCGCCTTCCGGGGCTGGAACTTGCTCGAGTGGGCGGCGATGGATACGCCCGGAGATGGCGTCGTCACCCATCAGAATATGTTCTTGGTGCAGGCGCTGCGTACGGCTGGGCGTATCGCCGTGCTCGTGGGCGAACAGGCGGAGAGGGAGCGGCTCGAAGCGGCCGCCGACCGGCTCGCGGCCGCGATCAACGCCCATCTGTGGTGCGAGGAGCACGGGGCGTACCGCGATTCGATCCACGCCGACGGCAGCCTATCGCTTGTCTTCAGCATGCAGACGCAGGTCGTCGCGGAGCTGTGCGCCATTCCTCACGCGGTATCGGGGCGTGCGGAGCGTATTGCGGCTCATCTCACGAATCCGCCGCCGTCGTTCGTGCAGATCGGCAGCGCCTTTATGTCGTTTTTCTACTACGAGGCGCTCGCCCGTCACGGGCGGGTCTCCGAGATCGTGGATGACATCCGCGTGAACTACAAGCGGATGCTGGATGAGGACGCGAGCGCCTGCTGGGAGATGTTCCCGAATTCCACGAACCGGCAGAACGACAAGTTCCTGACCCGCAGCCACGCGCATGCCTGGTCCGCTGCGCCCGGTTTCTTCCTGGGCGCTTACGTGCTCGGCGTCCGGAGGGCCGACGTGGCCTGGAAGAAGGCGGTTGTGGAACCGCACCCCTGCGGCGGGCTCACTTGGTGCAGAGGCACGGTGCCGCTGCCCGGCGACGGGCGGATCGACGTCGTCTGGGAGCTGGATTCGGCTGTGCCGGGCACTGAGGCCACGATGCGGCTTCGCGTCTGGGCTCCGTCGGATGTCGAGCTCGATATTCGTATCCCGGACGGCTATAACGGCCTCGTGGAGACGTATCGGCTGGATGCCGCTTCCGATCGGGTCTAATCTTCTATTGAGCGGCACGCACATTTACCTTACACAGTACATTACACAATACAACTGAAGGCGGGATGAACCTTATGAATATCGCCCGAATCGGCGTTCTCTTCAACCGGCGAGCGGCCGAAGCCAGATGGCGCTACGGGATCAACGTATTCGAACGGCATATAGGCGAGATGCTGGAGCAGGCCGGATTGCCGTTCGATTGGCTGGAGGAGACGAACCACGCGCTTGAGGCGGCTTATGACGTCGTGCTGGTCGCGGCGATGGAGGAGACGGCAGCCGATTACGAGCAGCTCTGGCTGTACGCCTCCCGGGGCGGCGTCGTTATCGCCTTCGCCGGCCTGAACGGCCTCGCGCGGCGGCTCGGCTGCCGGCGCGGCCCTCTGCTCGGCGCGGGCTACGCCCGCCTGCCGGCGCCATGGGGGCCCGACCGGCCGCTGCGCTACCTGCGCGCGCTGCCATGGCAGCCGGACGCGCCGTGCGAGGTGCTCGCCGCCGCGGTCGGCGCCGCCGGCGACGCAGCGCCCGCGCTGCTGCAGCTGCGCGTGGAGAACGGCTATATCGACCGCTGGAGCGTCGATATTCCGTTCTCCGTCATCGGGCTGCAGCAAGGGCTGCGGCCGGTCGCCGAGGACGGCGCACCGGCGCCGGACGGCTCGGCCCCGCTCGACGACGGCGTGCTGAAGGCCGAGGACGAGCTGCAGCTCGATTGGGTGGCCGACCGCACGCATACCGAGACGGGAGCGCCGTACTTCGGCGTCCCGTACGCGGACCATTGGCGCGAGACGATCGTGGCCCACATCCTGCAGCGCATCACGGAGAAGGGCAAGACGCTGCCGTTCGTCGACGTCTGGCCGGAGGGCGTGACCGGGATCGCCACGATCTCGCACGACAGCGACCGCAACCATGACACGGATGCGGAGACGACGCTGCGCGTGCTGGCCGAATGCGGGATCCGTTCGACCTGGTGCATGATGAAGCCGGGCTATAGCTTCCCGTACCATCAGCGTATCCGCGAAGCGGGCCATGAGCTGGCGCTTCATTTCAACGCCAACGTCCGCGAGGGCGGGAGCTGGTCGGAGGCGGATTTCCGCCGGCAGTACGAATGGCTCACCACGGTGAACGGCGGGGAAGCGGTGACGAGCAACAAGAACCATTTCACCCGGTTCGAAGGCTGGGGCGAGCTGTTCGCCTGGTGCGAGGCGTGCGGCATCGAGGTCGATCAGACGCGGGGGCCGAGCAAGACGGGAACGGTCGGCTTCACGTTCGCGACGTGCCAGCCGTACTTCCCGATCGCCTGGTTCGATGAGGGCAACCGGCATTACGATGTGCTGGAGATCGGCTTCCTGACGCAGGACCTCGGGGCGATGACCGACATGAGCGTCGTGCAGCCGTTCCTGGATGCCGTCCGCGAAGTGCAAGGTGTAGCGCACTTCCTGTTCCACCAGGGGCGCATCCACAGCGCGGACGCCGTCCGGGAGTCGCTCATCGAGTTCGTGCGGATCGCGAGCGGCAAGGGCTTCGCGTTTTGGACGAGCCGGGAGATCAACGCCTGGCACCGGGCTCGGCGCCGGCTGAAGGTCGTAGGTCTGGGCATCGACAGCCCGGACGAAGTTGTCGTGCAGCGTAGCGCCACCAGTGCGGCGGTCGTGATCGATCCCGTTGAGGCGGCGTCACCGGTGGTATGGATTCCGCTGCGCCCGGGCGAAGAAGACGGCTTGGACGCTAGCGTACAGGTGGAGCGGAAATACGGAGTGTTATGCCGAAAGGGGCGCATCAGCTATGCTGACATATCGTAACAACAAGCGCGAGTTTGAAGCTTCGGCGTCCACAGTCGCCATCCTGCCGGTCGGGGCGGTCGAGCAGCATGGCAGCCATTTGCCTGTCGGCACGGACGCCATGATCGCGCAAGCGTTCGCCGACCGGATCGGGACGATTCTGGACGCCTACGTGCTACCGGTTCTGTCCATCGCCTCGTCGATCGAGCACCGGGAGTCGAAGGGGACGGTGTACTTGAAGGCCGAGACGCTAGGTCTCGTCATTCGAGACATTATCGAATCGCTCCATTACTCGGGGTACCGGAAGGTGATATTACTGAACGGCCATGGCGGCAACTGGATTCTGAAGCCCACGATTCGCCAGCTGATCCGCGATTTCCAGGATAAGGGCGAACCGATGGAGATCGTGCTGATCCACAACTCCGTCGTCGTGAAGCGGCAGCACGAGGTGACCGAGCATGTAGCTCACGACTTGCATGCCGGGGAGAAGGAGACGTCGATCATGATGTACCTGCATCCCGAGCTTGTATCCGAATATGTACCTCAGAAGCAAGCCACTACCGTGCCGCAGGACTATATGGACTACTTCGATGTAGACGACATCACCGAGGACGGTTACTGGGGATTCCCGGAGGCGGCGACCCCCGAGAAGGGCGAGAAGCTCATGCAGCTGATGGTCGAATGCGCGCTTGATTATTTGCGGGAGTTGGATGAGACCCGCGAAGCGGTCAGGCAGAGGAAAGGAGCGACCTAATCGAAGTTCGCTACGATGCCCTGGCGACTGATCGGCAGCCCCGCACGATGCAGATGGGAGGTATCTCCTAAGCCGATGCAGCGAGGGACCGCCCATTGCTCCGATCGCTCGTCCAAGAGGAGGGTCGTGATCGAGCTGGGGGCTTTCCAGAAACCGGTCCACACTAAAGGCACGGGCAGCTCCAGCAGATGGGAAAGCCATGTCAGCCCGAAGCCGAGGTGGCAGAATACCGCGATCCTGTCCCGATTCGGCTGCAGGATGCGGTATCGGCCTCCCTCCCTTGCGTAGCCGAGCGACTTCAGGAACGAGTCCGAATGCTCCGTCAAAGCCTCGTATTTGGAGCGAAAGTCCCTGCCGCCGAACGGTTCCGTATCGCTCCAGCTGTCCTTCTGCGGGAATGGCCCGCTCCCGCGTACGAGCTCGCCGTCGACATTCCAAGCGGCTTTGTCTGATCCCGCAGCATCCTGAATATGCCACCCCAGTTCGGCCATCCACGGTTGAATGGCAGGCTCCAGCTTGAGCAGGTCGGCTGTGTACTGCATCGTGTGCAGCGCGCGCGGTACCGGCGAGCTGTAGATGCGGTCGATCCGTTCCTGCTGCAGCCGTTCGGCGAGCGCCTGTGCCTCCATATGACCCGAAGGGGTGATCGTATGGTTCTCGTAGTCCGGATCCGCGTGACGAATGATGTACAATCGCATGGGGGAAGCTCCTTCTCTTATTTGGGACTATGCGGCGTCGATCGATACCGCACTTCTTCGTACTCGATATCCAGGGTGCCATCCTTCTGAACATGCAGCACATTCAGATAGGATAAGGGGCCCACGATCATGGCAACGCCGTTCACGTACGTATAACCCGGTACAATCTCCTTAACCAAGGCTTGCGGGTGAACATGATGGTGGCCGGCCAGGTTGTACAGCCGTTTCCCCGTTTGCGTCAAGCGTCGGGCAAGTTCTCTAAACCGCTCGGCGTGGCGCTGGTCGAAATAAGCGGCTGGCCCTTCCATGCCATTATGCGAAAATAACAGGATGACCGGCTCCGGGCATCCCATTATCTCCTTTTCGAGCCATTCAAAAGCTGCTGGGCCTATCGTGCCTTCACACGTATCGTACCGATGTTGGCCGTCTTCTCCGACGTATGTGTCGAGTATGAGGATGCGTACGCGAACGTCGCCCTTATGCAAAGGGAAGGAACGCGTGAACCGGCTCCCGGCGATCTCAGGCCCCTCACTGTAACCCAACTCCGCAACTACCGCTGAATAGCCGGCATCCAGATCATGATTGCCGAGAACGAACGTCTTCGGGGAGCGGATTCGCTCCCATTGTTCGGCGAACGCGCGCAGGGGCTGCCGCCCGTCGATAACATCCCCGGTACAGACGACGAGATCCGGTTTTATTGCGCCAATGATCTCGACGCTCTGCTGCAATTTGTCCAGCGCGGCGTAATAGTGGCGTTCGGCATAGATGGCGCCCGCCGCCTCCGGCAGACCGGTCACCGTATCTTTCAGATGCAGATCGGTCATCCAATGAATCGTTAGTGTGTCTTCGTGCAAGATGCACGCCTCCTTTAACCTGATCTTAGACCAGGTATCCCGTTTATTCTTTGACAGAACCGAGTACGATCCCATGGATGAAGAAACGCTGCAGCATGGGGTAGAGGATCAAAATCGGGACCATGCTGAGCATCACTTTAGCCGCGTTCAACCCTTGGTCCGACATCTTGAGCAGCGCTTCCATCCGCTCCGGATCGATGTCGTCCATCTGCTGCGTCTGCAGCATGAACAGGTTGATGTACGTCTGCAGCGGCATCTTCTCCGGACTGTTGATGAGCAGCAGCCCGTCGAAGAAGGCGTTCCAGTGACCGACGATACTGAACAGCGTAACGGTGGCCAGCGCAGGTAGAGACAGCGGTACATACAGCATCGCCATCTTGTACCAGGGGCCGGCTCCGTCCATGTCCGCCGCCTCGTCCAGCTCCTTAGGTAAGCTGCGCATGAAGTTCATCAACAGGATGACATTGAATACCGGCACGGCCTTGGGCAGCACGAGCGCCCAGATCGTATCGAGAATGCCTACCGACTTCACTGTGACATACCATGGAATCAAGCCGCCGTGGAACAGCATGGCGATCACGATCGCCCACATGTAGATGTCCCTGCCTCTAAACCTCCGGTTATCCCGCGATAACGGGTAAGCCAGCATAATCGTCAGAACGAATTGGAGTCCTCCGCCGAGCAGCACGCGCTCAATCGAAATGCCGAAGGAGGTGAAAAACTGCTTGTCGTTCATAATCGCGTTGTAGTTGGCTAGACTGAAGTGGATCGGGAAGACCGTCACCTTCATCGCAGCCACGGCCGTACGGTCGCTGAACGAATTCGCAAAGGCGTTCAGAATCGGGAACAACGACAAGAACGCAATGGCGATGAGCAGGCCGTGAATGAGGAGGTCAACGACGCGAGCCGACTTGCTTTTTCCGTAAATGGGCATGCCGCTGCCTCCTGTCTAAAAGATCCTATAATTCGCAAACCGAGCCGCGAGCTGGTACGAAATGATGATCAAGATGAAGCTGACGACCGATTTCATCAAGCCGACCGCGGTCGCGATGCCGTACTGCGATTGAATCAAACCGACCCGGTATACATAGGTGTCGATAACGTCCGCGGATGCGTAGACGAGCGGGTTGTACAGGTTCAAGATTTGCTCGAAGCCGGCGTCCAGCACGTTCCCAAGCGCGAGTGTGGACATCAGTACGACAGTCGGCATCATGCCTGGCAGCGAGATGTTCAAGAGCCTCGTCCAGCGGGAGGCCCCATCCATGGCCGCCGCTTCGTATAGGGCGGGATTAATGGCGGTGAGCGCGGCCAAGAAGATGATAGCCGAGAAGCCGAAATCTTTCCAAACGTCGCTTATGACTAGAACGGCCGGAAACCACGTGTTGTTGCCAAGAAACAAGATCGGGTCGATGCCGAACAGGCCGAGAAACTGATTCACGACGCCGCGGAGCGACAAAATATTAAGCATGATGACCGAGAGCAGCACCCACGACATGAAATGCGGCAAGTACACGATCGTCTGCACCGAGCGTTTGATGAAGCGCACCCGAGCTTCATTCAGCAGAAGCGCGAAGGCGAGCGGGACGATCAGGTTGGCGATCATCTTCATGACGGCTATGAATAGAGTGTTGAATAGAATGACCTTGCTGTCCGATATTTGGAACATGTACAGGATATTGTCGAGCCCTACCCACGGCGAACCCCAGATGCCCTTGGCGGGCAAGTATTTTTTGAACGCCATGACAGACCCTAGGATCGGGTAGTAATGGAACACGGCCAGGAAAATCATGCCTGGGATCATCATTAGGTGATAGTGGATTTGCACGGCTTTATCCTTCATAGTGGTTCTCCGCCCGCGCAACATCATTTGCCGCTTAGCCGTTTGATTTCCGCCGCTACTTCCTTCGTGATCTCATCGCCGCCCTGCTTCTTCCATTCGTCGATAAACGTCTCGAAGTAGTCCAGAGGCTTGTCGCCAACTATAATACGCATGAACGCTTCATTCTCGAGCTTCGTCAAGTTCGCCCACTTGGTCTCCATGCTCTTGGTGATCCCATAATATTCGCTGTACACCTCGTTGGTCAGAGGACTGAGCACGACCTTGCCCCCGTTGAACAAGTAGATGACGAATGCCCAAGCGGCAGGATCCGCTTTTAAGGCTTCGTACCCTTTCTTATAGTCATCGAATATTTTGATATCGTTTTGCGGCAAATCTTCCCGTTTGAACTTCCCGTCGGCCGTCGCTTTCAGATTTTTGATCCGGTCGCTGAATGTGAACTTCTCGCGGATCTGCACTTGAATCGGACGGACGGTCCACGTCGTGCCGGTGGTGTTCGTGTAGACCGCTGGAGAATTCGGCTTGCGGTTGTCCATCTCCGCCATCAGGTTAATGACCTTCAAGACCGCTTCCGGGTTCTTCACGCCTTTCTTGACGACTACGATCTTCTCGATCGGGTTGGACTGTCTCGAGTAATATTTGCCGTCGTCGGCGACGAGGATATGGGCGTTCCAGTCGGCTGTCGGATCGTTCTTGACGGAGTCGGGGAACGCAATGGAGGACCAGGATTGTCCCATCGTGATGCCGGCTTTCGCCGCATTGATGTCTTTGGCGAATTGATCCGGCTTGATCGTGCCGAACTCCTTGTCGATCAGGCCCTTCGCGTACCATTCCCGGATCGTGCCGAGTGCCTGCTTCGTCTCCGGCAGCAGCGATCCGTATGTGATATTGCCATTCTTATCCTTGGTCCAGATCTTGGGATACGCCTTGTGGGCGGTGAACAGCAGGTCAAGGGTGTTGTATCCCATCGTGCCCGTTACGAAGTTGGATGTGCTCTGGATCCCGTACGTGTCTTTCTTCCCATTCTTGTCCGGATCGTTCTCGATGAACGCCTTGGACACTTTCTCCAGATCGGCTAGCGTAATGACATCCGGCAGCTCGATCCCGACATTCTTCAGCCAGTCGCGGCGAATCCAGACGACCCCGTCGTTGTTGCGGGCCGGAGCGGTCGAGGGCAAGCCGACAAGCTTGTTGTTGTAGGTGACCTTGCGCATGAACTCCGGACCGTAGTCGCCGTACAGCTTCTTCAGTGTGGGGGAAGCGAATTCCTCGTACACTTTGGTCAAATCTGCGAGCATGTCCGATTCCGCTAACAATTTGAATTGCGATTCGGTGACGACGAGCACGTCCGGGATGTCATTGCTCGAGATCAGAAGATTCACCTTCTGTTCGTAACCGGCATGTGGCACTTCGAAAGCGTGTGTGAACTTGATGTTGAGCTTGTCTTCGTACAGCTTGGTGTACTCGTTGTCGTTGATCGTGCCTTCCGGCCACTTGTACTCATCGGGAATGTAATACCCGGTGGTCAGTGTAACCGGCTGTGTGTACTTCGTGAACGGTCCGTTCATTTCCCCTTGCGGACTTGCGGTCTGTGCCGCTGTTCCAGTGGGAGCCGCGCCCTCCTTATTGCCGCTGCAAGCCGTGACCACCAGCAGAGCTGCCGCGAGAATGGCGAATAAGGTCACTCTACTCTTCTTCATGATACGAACCTCCGATTCTCGGATTAATGGCTTACAGCTTCATACTAGACGACAGGCCGAGAGGAGCGTGAGCAGCAAACGGCAGTAGGGATGTAGAAAATTGATTATTTCCTCTTTCGATTTTCCTACAAGCCGACGACATTTTTCATACTTGATTGGCAGAGTTGCGGCTGCTGCGGTACTCCGAAGGAAGCAGGCCGGTTTCCTCGCGGAACTGTTTGCTGAAATACCGGTGATCCGGAATCCCGCATTCTTCCGCGATGTCAGCGACAGATTTGGCGGTTTGGGTAAGCAGCGTCTTGGCCCTGGCGATCCTCAGCGCCTTCAGATAATCGGGGAAGGAGGTGCCGACGATGTCTTTGAAGCTGCTGCTGAAATAACCGCGGCTGAGCTTCATTTTCTCGGCAAAATAACTTTGCGAGATCTTCGCATCCATCTCGCTCTTCATCATTTCCTTCACTTGCAAGATGCGGATCACGACATCCTCCGGATATTGGGCCATGCGAAGCTGGCGGCGCATGAGCTGGCGAATTTCACGGAAGTAAGATTCCCAATCCGGCTGCGTCTGCAGCCGTTCGGCCCGCTTCGACCAATCGTGCATGCTGCCTATGCCCGGCATGCGGCTCCATTCCACGAGCAAATAGTGGACCGACTTGCGCAGCTCCTGCAGAGGAGGCTGCAGCTCTCGGAGCTGCTCCTGCAGCAACTCGAATTCGGCGTCGCTAACGACCCAATAGAGCGGCAGCCAGCGATCGATGCACTGTTGAAGACGGATGCCGTCTTCTTCCGACCAGTCTGCGACTTCTTGACCGTCATTAGCCGATGCGGCTCCCGGGAACCGGTTCGTCACGTCGGACTTGCTGATCCGCTGGACGATCCGGCGCAGCGACTCCTGCATGGTGTCGCCCTCGATCTCCGTCTTAATGAGGTAATCGAGCGCGCCGTATCGCATCGCATCCCGGATATACTTGAAATCCTCGTGGCAGGTCAGCACCACCAGGTGTACGTTCGGGTAATGCTCCCGTACATGCCGCATCAGATCGAAGCCGTTCATGACCGGCATGGCCAAGTCCGTGATGACGAGATCCACCTTCATCCGCTCCATCAGCTCAATCGCTTGCTTCCCGTTGACGGCTTCCCCGACGATACGGATGCCGAAATCCTCCCATGGCATCGCCGCGATAAATCCGAGCCGGACAAAATATTCGTCTTCAACCACAATGGCATGAATCATAAGGGGCCTCCTAACTCCTTCGTTGACAGAGGGATGTTGAACCGGATCGTTGTTCCTTCGTTGGGATGGCTCTCGACCGTTAGACTCGTTTCTTCCCCGTAATGCACACGCAGCATCGTGTTCACATAGTGCAAGCCGATGCCCATGCCGACCTTCTCGCGTTCCGGAATGCGTCCCTCGATAAGCTTGCGGATCTGTTCATCGCTCATGCCCTTGCCATGATCCTTCACCGAAACCAGCATGTAGCCGTCGGGTTTGGCCGAGATCGAGAGCTGGATCGTCGCGCCGTCCTCCGCCTGACCGTGATACAGGGCATTCTCGATAAGCGGCTGCAGCAGGAACCGGGGGACAGGCACTTGCAGCGTCTCGGGCTCTACATGGATATCGATCGCGAACTTGTAATTGTAACGGATTTGCTGCAGAGCTATGTAGTCCCGGAGCGCTTCGATCTCTTGACTGAGCTCCACAACACCGCCGTTTTTCCCCAGGTTGTAGCGCAACAGCCTCGTGAAAATGGCAATCAGATTGACGATGTCCTCCTGACCGTTCGACTTCGCCAGCCATTGGACCGTATTGAGCGTATTGTAGAGAAAATGCGGGTTGATCTGCGCGACGAGCTTCTCCACTTCCAGAAACCGCTTGTCCTCTTCGTTCTGCTTCAGTTCTCGAAGCAGCATTAGGATGCGCATGCGCATGTCTTGAAATTGCAGCAGAACCACATCGAATTCTGTAATTTGCGTCAAGCGGATGTCCTGCTGCGGCTGGCCGTTTCGTTGAAACTGCTGACCCTCGAACTTCCGGATTTCGCTGGTCAGGATGGAGAGAGGGAAGTAGAACTTTTTCCAGATCGACCAGCCGAGCAAGCCGCTGAACAGCAGCGAAATGGCGGCAATCGCTAGGCTGAGCAGCATCCAGTTCACGGTTTCGGAGCGGAACGTCTGAGGGCTGACGACGGAATAGACGAACCACCCTTGCTCCGGGCTGTAGTCGCGAAATAAATAATAGTCGTTGACCCTCGCATATTGGCTGCCGCCGAAGTCCACCGGCAGTACCATGCCGACAGGAAAGTGCTCTTCATTCTGACTGAACACAACGGCCCCGGTATGATCCGCCAGCAAGTGAGCCGCGTTCATGCCGTACTGAGTGCTGTTCAGAAGCTGGCTGTACAGGAAGGAGTTCGTTTCCACGTATAGATGCATCTCGCTTTGTTTGGCGATGTTGATAGAGCGGGACACAGAGAGCACATTCTCATTGCGGTGGGATAGCGATCGGTGCGGTCCATAATAGGTGACTCCCTTGACCACGGACAGGATAGGGCGTTCATTCGGGTTCTCGCTTGATCTTACTTCCTGGTTCTGATAAAAAATGGTGTTGTTCGGCGGGGTGTAATAGTAGAACAGACCGATATCCGGGTTGGTGTAGCTGATGATGTCGAGATTTTTGAATACGGTCTGGCCAAGTATATAGCGTTCCATAACGTCATTGGATTGGAAAAACAGCTGCAAATCATTGTTGGTGAGCTGCTGGGAGACGTAGTTCAAATTGTTATAAGTGGTCTCGATGTTGCTTCTGACTTGATGCAGGGTGCTTTGAATGGAGTTCCCGATTTTGTGGTCCAAGATGGTGTAAATGGCATAGTAAGAACCGATACCCATAAGCACAATCGGGATAACCGTGCTGAGCAGCAGGGAGACGATTAGGCTCTTTTTCAGGGAGCGGGGGGTGCTTGTCCTGGACATGCCTGACAAAGGCGCGGATGATAGTCTCACAATGTACCTCCAGAGTAGTTCCCCTCAATGGAGAAATCACAACTACATTATATACGCCAACGTTCTCCCGCTGACTAGAGTATTTTTCTATATTCCTTATGGCCCGGTTTATGGCACCCTGAACAACGCGTCAAAAAAACGCCGCCCGTCTCACGCCGTTCGCAGGAATAATTCGCTTTTCCGAGCAATACAAATAGAGTCAGGTGGGCAGCACCTGGCTCTACGGAACTATATCATTTGGCGGGAGCACGCTCCGCAATGGGCACCGATGACCGAACAGAAGCGGGTCTGGATTACTTTCTCTTTTCGATATAAGTTAGCAACGCGAGAATGAACATCCCGAACGTAAACATAACCGAAATCGTTTGGAAAGAATCCATCTTGAAGGCCTCCTCTCTGTAAGGAGCGACCCCGTCAAAGGTATAGTTATTACCATGTATATGATGGCTTGGTAATACTTAGCATAGGAGAAGCCCCTGGAAGCTTGGGCTTTTTTTTATGCGCCTATTCCCTTATCAGGTTGTATCCACCGGTTACGGGGGATTTTTGAATTATTTATGTCAATAAATATAACATGATTCCTGGACTATAGCTCAGGTGAGCAGATTTATGTTATGATATATAACATATACATCACTTGCCGGAGGGGATGTCCATGAAAGTCGGTCTTCGCGTGATCAAGACAGCCATATCCATCATGATCAGTATCAGCATCGCCCGGTTGCTGAAGCTTGAGCCCGACCATTTCGCCGGCATCATCTCCATGCTCGCAGTGCAGCCGTCCGTCTACCGCTCGCTCCGCCATTCGGCTACGAATATGGCGAGCGCCTTACTGGCCGCCTTGCTCGGCATCACGGTCGTGGAGCTGATCGGCAGTACCGCGCCCGTCATCGCCGCCGTGGCGCTCCTCGTTATGGCGCTGCATGTGCGCTTCAAGCAGACGGCTGCCTTGCCGCTTGCGGTGATCGTGGCGGTCAACACGATGGGGACCGCCGACGAGCTGTTCGGCAGCGCGGCCCTGCACCAGATCGCTCTGGTGCTGATCGGGATGACGGTCGGGACGCTGGTGAACATGGTGCGGCGCCCCGTACACAGCGAACGGGAAGAGGTGCTGCTCGCCAAGTCGGAGTCTATGCTTAGGGCGTTGCTTCACTATGTGAGCCTCGACCTCCGGAACGGCACGATGACGCCCTACAAGCCGCAGATGCGGCTCCAGCTGGACGAGGTGCGCGATTATATCGAGAAAGGGAAGGCCGTCTCTCAGCTCATCCGGGAAGACCGCTGGCTCGGGAGAAAGGCCGATCCCGGAGCGGGAGCCGAGTTCCGCGCGTACGAGACGATGCTTGAACGGATACGCGATTTGATCAAGGCGCTGCAAAAAGCCGACATGAGCCATCACGAAGCAGAGCGGCTGATCCGGGCGATCGCGCTCGTCGTTCATGTCCAGGAGAGAATGATTTATACCGGTCGCCGTGCTCCTATCCTCAGACTGCAAGGAGCCTTGAGTCCCGCAACGGAACGCATGTCTTCGGACCGGGAATCGATTCAAGCGGTATTCCCTTACTATCAGGCTTACGAAGCGTTGCGCGAGTATATCGGAGAGCTGGCCACCCTGAAGCGTCAGATCGACTGGCGCAACGTCAAGTCCGCCGTGAGTCCGGCGCCGGCTTCCCTGACTTCTCCGCTTACGACAGCGCGGGCGGAATCCGCCGCTACGGCGGCCAGCCGCTCGCTCTGATCCACTACTTGAGGGAATTCACGTCGTTCCACGTTCGCACCCGATTCTCGCCTCCGAAATATATTCCAACTGTAAAGCCCATCACTTCACTCGCGCATAATCTTGCATGCATTCGCCTCAAATGGTTATTCCCTTTTCCGCCCGCCCCCTTTACAATGAAGGGCATAACCGGGCTTGCCCCTAAGGAGACGAAGCAGATGAGACCCCCCTTACGATTCCGCGACGATCAAACATTCACGATAGTACAGTTCACCGACGTGCACTGGCGCAATGGAGAAGAGGCGGACCGCCGCACCGAGGCGCTGATGGAGCGCGTGCTGACCCAGGTGCAGCCCGATCTCGCCGTCATCACCGGCGACGTGATCGACAGCTCGCACTGCCGCGACCCGCTCGCCTCGTTCGGCCAAGCGGTAGGAGCCCTCGACCGCAGCGGCATTCCGTGGGCGTTCGTATTCGGCAACCACGACAGCGAGGGGGAGGTGTCCCGGGAAGCGCTGATGAGCATAGCGACCTCGCACGCGAATTGCATGGCCGAGCCGGGCCCGGCCGAATTGAGCGGCGTCGGCAACTACTTCTTGGATATCGCGTCATCCGACGGATCGGACGAACGGAGCGCCCAGCTTGTTTTCCTGGACTCCGGAGATTATGCCGCCGCTCCGGTCGGAGGATACGCCTGGATCCGGCGCGACCAAATTGGGTGGTATGCCGAGCAATCGAGCCGGCGGAAATACGGGCGGAGTACGCCTCTGCCCAGCCTCGCGTTCTTCCACATTCCGCTTCATGAATACAAGGAAGTGTGGGAGCGCGGCGATTGTACAGGGGTGAAGCTGGAGGACGTTTGCGCGTCCAGGCTGAACTCGGGATTTTTCAGCGCGATGGTGGAGCAAGGCGACATCCTAGGCACATTCGTCGGTCACGATCATATAAATGATTACATCGGAGAGCTGCACGGCATCCGGCTGGCGTACGGCAGGGCGACCGGGTACAACACGTACGGCAAGGACGGTTATCCGCGGGGAGCGCGCGTCATCCGGCTCTTCGAGGGCGAAAACCGATTCGATACATGGGTCGTTCTGGAAGAGTAGAAAACCCGGTCATAGAGATATTTTATAAGGAAAATTCAGAATATTTATAAGCTTTAGGTATAAAAGGGGTATATTAAAAGTACAACAGATATGATAGATTAAGGTTTAAAGACATAAAATGGACAGTCGAAAGGAGTCCTCGCATTGGTCACGCTGCCTAAAGTTAATGATCTTGGATTTTTCGAGATTCGCCTGGAATCGATCGGCGGTCTGGGCGCCAATCTGGCTGGTAAAATGCTGGCGGAAGCAGGCGTCACGGGCGTAGGCTTGAATGGCGTAAGCTTTTCTTCCTACGGCTCTGAGAAAAAAGGTTCTGCGGTAAAAGCCCATATTCGGTTTTGCATGCCTGAGACGAACATCCGAGACACATCACCCGTAGAGCGTCCCCATGTAGTTGGCATTTTTCACGAATCCCTTTCGAAGACTGTAAACGTTATCAGCGGCATTTATGAGGATAGCCTCGTGCTGGTCAACTCGACCAAATCCCCGGAAGAGCTGAAGGAGAAGCTGAAGCTGATCGGCGGCACGATTGCCGTCGTCGATGCGATCGGCATCTCGCTGGAAGAAAAGAACCGAGTGAATATGGCGATGCTCGGAGCGCTGTTCCGGCTTTGCGATTTCCTGGATCCGGAAGCGATGAAGGCCGTCATTCGCAAGTCGCTCGAGAAAAAATACCCGCAAGCGGTTCAGCCGGCGCTGCGTACGTTCGACCGGGGCTACTCCGAAGTGAAATTCCAGACATTCGCCCTGCCGGAAGGTCAGCAGATGCCGGCTTTTGTGCGTCACGATACGCCTGTGCTCGGGTACGAGACGCAGCCGATTGGGGGCACCATTACGAACCCCGGGAATAGTATATTGAAGGATCTGAGCATTTCCCGCGCGGGCATGATGCCTCATTTCGACGATGAGAAGTGCATTCATTGCGCCGCGTGCGACAACGTCTGTCCGGATTTCTGCTTCGTCTGGGACGAACTGGCGGACAAGAAGGGCCGCCCGCAGATGTTCCTCCAGGGCATCGATTACCAATATTGCAAAGGCTGCCTGAAGTGCGTCCAGGCTTGCCCGACCGAAGCGCTGTCCAGCGCGCGCGAGGAAGACGGGTATGCCGACGGGCACCGGGTGCCGCACCGTTTTGATTTGGCCGTCCAATAAAAAGAGTTACATAGGGGAGGTAGAGAAAAGTGGCGATCGACATTAAACAAGAGATGAAGCAAGGCAAAGTCGAGCAACGGATGGTATATGAGTCCGGCAATGAGATGGCTGCTTATGCGGCACATCAGATCAATTACCACATTATGGGGTATTTTCCGATTTCCCCGTCGACTGAAGTAGCGCAATTCCTTGATTTGATGAAAGCGAACGGCCAGCACGACATCGTTCTCATCCCGGCGGACGGCGAGCACGGCTCCGCAGGCGTTTGCTTCGGCGCTTCGACGGCCGGCGGCCGTGTGTTCAACGCGACTAGCGCCAACGGCTACTTGTACATGCTCGAGCAAATGCCGGTCCAATCCGGTACGCGCTTCCCGATGGTCATGAACCTGGTCTGCCGTTCGGTCTCCGGTCCGCTCAACATTCACGGCGACCACTCCGACTTGTACTATGCGCTTAACACCGGATGGCCGATCTTGATGTGCCGCGACCCGCAGGCCGTATACGATATGAACATTATGGCGATCAAGCTCGCGGAAGACCCGGAAGTCCGGCTGCCGGTTCTGGTCGCTTCCGACGGCTACTTCACCTCCCACCAGAAGCGCAAGGTGCAGACGTTCGCCCATCGCGCGGATGTGCACCGCTTCATCGGCGAGCAGCCGGTGCGAGGGTTCCCGGACACGCTCGACCGGAACAACCCGATCACGGTCGGCCCCTATATGAACGAGCCGGACTACATCAACAACTGCTATCAGCAGTCGGTGGCGATGTACAACGCCGAGCACGTGTACGACCGCATTCGCAAAGAATACTTCGACTTGACGGGCCGCGACTATCCGATCCTCGACCTGTACCGGATGGAGGATGCGGAAGTGGCCGTCTTCCTGATGAACTCGGCTTCCGAGATTATCAAGGACGTCGTCGACCAGCTCCGCGCCAAAGGAATCAAGGCCGGCTCCATCGCGCCGAACATGATCCGTCCGTTCCCGGCCAAGCAGATCGCCGAAGCGCTGAAGAACGTGAAGGCTGTCACCGTAGGCGACCGCGCCGACTCGTACGGCGGACACGGCGGCAATATGGTGCTCGAGATCAAGGCGGCTCTGTTCACCGAAGGCAACACGACTACGAAGGTCATCAGCCGCATCTACGGGCTGGGCGGCAAGGACTTCTACAACGAAGACGGCCATGCTTTGTTCCAGTTCGCGCTCGACGCGGTGGAGCAAGGCAAGGTGGAGACGCCGTTCGATTATTACGGCCATACGCCGGGATCTCAGAGCAAGGCGCCGAAGCGCGTCCTGAACCCGATGAAATACGAAGATTTGAACACCGGGCTGATCACGGTCAAGCCGGACGAGGAGACGGGCAAGCTCGCCGTTCGGATTCCGCCGCTGCGCTCTCTGACGAAGAAGGCGAAGCGGATCGCTCCGGGGCACGGCGCCTGTCCGGGCTGCGGCATCTTCTCCGGCCTCGAGCTGTTCTTCAAGGGCATCGAGGGCGATATCGTGGCACTGTTCCATACGGGCTGCGCGATGGTCGTCACGACCGGGTATCCGTACTCGGCGCATAAGGCCACGTACATTCACAACTTGTTCCAGAACGGCGCGGCGACGATGTCCGGCGTCGTGGAGATGTTCTGGGAGCGCAAGCGACGCGGCGAGCTCGATCAATACAATCTGCCTGCAGACTTCACGTTCGTCATGATCACCGGCGACGGCGGGATGGATATCGGCATGGGGCCGGCGATCGGCGCCGCATTACGCAATCATAAGATGATCATCCTCGAGTACGATAACGAAGGCTATATGAACACCGGCGCTCAGCTGAGCTACTCGACCCCGATGGGGCACCGGACTTCGACGTCCAACGTCGGCTCCAAGCAAGCGGGCAAAGTATTCCACCACAAGGACACGGCCCAAATCATGGCGGCGACGCACATTCCGTACGTCTTCACCGGTTCCGAGTCGTACCCGCAGGACCTCGTGAAGAAGGCGGCCAAGGCGCAATGGTACGCGCAAAACGAAGGGCTCGTGTACGGCAAAATCTTGATCACGTGTCCGCTCAACTGGCTGTCCGAGGACCAGGAGGGCACGAACATCGTCGACGAGGCGGTCAACTCCTGCTTCTTCCCGCTGTATGAAGTCGAGCATGGCGTGACGACGATCACATACAACCCGGAAGAGAAAAACAAGCGGGTGCCGCTCTCCGACTGGTTGAAGACGATGGGCAAGACGAAGCACATGACGAAGCCGGAAAACGCGGAAGCGCTGGCGGATTTCGAGCGGGAAGTCGATCGCCGCTGGAACATCCTGAAGGCGAAGCACGAGAATCCTTACCTATAATTTAGGCGTGGGTATACAGGAACGGGGCACAATTCCAAGCGGAATTGTGCCTTGTGCCTGTAGAGCGCATATTCGAAGAGCGGAGGCGAACGACGATGCCCTATGTAGCCCGACATCCGGGTTCCGGACAGGTGTGGACGTCCATCCTGACCAACTCCTATAAGCTGGAGTATTACGGCGTGAAATATTGGGATTTCGAGGAGGACGCCCTGGCGCAAATTCACGCCTACATGGCCGACCAGAACGCGGCGGATGCGGACGGGTGGGCGGTCTTCGAGGTAGAAGAAGCTCAGCTGAAACGGTATAATGTAAAGCTGAAGAACAACCCTCAGCTTATCTTGTTCACCGACGAGACCGGCCTGGCTGACGTTCGCCGGCGGGACGTGTAGGAGGTGCGGGGATGGCGACCATAGTCTTGCACAAGCCTGCCGGCGAATGCTTCGTGTTGATCGGGACCGGATTCGGAGCTTACAGCTCGAGCAGCCCGAGCTTCTTCGGAGGCAATCTGTTCCCGAACAAGGAGTACGGCGAGGTGGAATGTGCCGCGGTCAGCGATGCGGCGGGAACGATCCGGTGGCTGCCAACCGAGGAACTGCAGGTGCTCGAGGTGGACGGCAAGTCTCCTGATGAGTGGCTGCAAGCTCTACGGAACAAGCCATACCGCCTCAACTCGGAGGGATCCGCCGATGAGCCGGATGAGGCCGAATCGCAGGAAGAAGAGACTTGCCCGGCATGCGGGCACCGCGTACGCGCGAACGCGCGGCAATGCCCGTCATGCGAGCTGACATTATCGATGCAGGACACTGACTAAAGATGCAGGACACCGACTAAAAGGAGCTTATTTCATGAAACCTGAAGTGTACGTTGGAACTTATCAAGGGGAGGCCGCCGTCTGGCTGAAGGCCGGCCCTTATGAAGCCGCCGTGCTGCCAGGCACCGGCGCGAATCTGATCGCCTTCCGCGATGTGGAGAAGGGCTATCGGATCATCCGCGAGCCGGAGGCGGACGAGCTCGAGAGCTTCTTCGCCCGGCCGATGGCCCACGGCATCCCGGTGCTGTTCCCGCCGAACCGGTACGACGGCGGCCTATTCCGCATCGGCGAGCTCGAGTATCGGCTGCCGATCAACGAGCCGGAGCGAGGCAACCACCTGCACGGCCTTTGCTTCGACCAGCCATGGGAGACGGTTCGCACCGGCGCGGATGAGCGGTCCAGCTATGCGGAGTTTGCCTTCGAGCGCGACGCGATCCATACGGACCTCGTTCAATTCCCGCACCGGTTCCGCCTTACGCTGCTGTACACCCTAAGCGCAGACGGCCTCCGGCAGCAAGTGACGGTTCACAACCTCAGCCCCCAGCCGATGCCGTGTATGCTCGGGTTTCACACGGCGGTGAACGCGCCGTTCGTCCCCGGCAGCACGAACGCCGACTGCCGCTTCACGATGACGATCGGCGACCGCTGGGAGCTGGACGACCGGATGCTGCCGAACGGCCGGAAGCGGCCGCTCAGCCCATTCGAGGCGAGCTTCCGCGACGAGACGACAGGGGCATCGCCGTTCGCCGAGGCGATGGACAATCACTACAGCGCCGTTCCGGGGCCTGGCGGCAACCGGATGATGCTGACCGATACCCGTGCGAACGTGCGTCTTGTATATGAGGCCGGCGACAAGTACCGGCAGTGGATGATCTGGAACAACGGCGCGTCCGGCGGCTTCTTTTGCCCGGAGCCGCAGATCAACATGGTGAACGCGCCGAGCTTGAGCCTGCCGGCCGAGGAGACGGGCTTGCTCTTGCTCCCGCCGGGCGAGACGTGGACGGAATCGAGCCGACTTTACGTGGAAACTGCGGAATAAGTGCATACAGACAGGAAAGGATCTGTGAAGGGCAATGCCTCGGCAGGTCCTTTTTAGTGTGCAAGGCATACTGTAAGAATTTCTACATACTCAAAGATATTTGAAATGGAAAACAAAATGGGGTATATATTAAATAAACGGTGTTCATTTAATGGAGGCTTAATGAAAAAGATTCATGAAATAGAGAAAGGAGGTGCTCGGAAAGTTGGTCGGAGTCGGCGCGACGAGCAAAAAGAGCAGCTCCGCGACTTCATTCTTCAAAAGGCAAGCGAACAGTTTTTGGAGTGGGGATACAATGATTTTTCCATGCGCAAGCTGGCTGAACGGATCGGCTATTCCCCAGCAACCTTGTATTTGTACTTCCGCGACAAAGATGACCTTTTGTTTACGGTCGTAGACGAAGCTTTTGCCCGTTTCCAATGCCAACTTTCAGAGGCCGCCGATAGCACTGCAGACCCTTGGGAGCGATTGGGACGATTGGGAGACACTTATATCCGCTTCGGCTTAAACAATCCTGTGCATTATCAATTGATGTTCATGTGGAGAAGCGATTATTTGACCAAGTCCCGTCATGGGGAAGAGACTCCGCGTTTTGCGGCCTTCCAAGTTTTGTCCGATGCCGTGCGTTACGCTATGGATCAGGGAGCCATGAAGCCTGGGGAAACGGAAGTGTACAGCGACATCCTTTGGGCGATGATGCATGGGGTTGTCGCGCTCGCCATTCAGATGCCCATGTTTGATGAAGACCGAACCGCGAAGCTCGCCAAACATTCGAGGGATATGATTTACATGGCCTTGAATCGATAAGGCCGATTTTTTTAGCTCATTTACTGAACAGTGTTCATTAAAAACCATAAATGAGGAGGTAATTGTAACGATGTCCATTTATTCGGTATTGCTCGCAGGTCATATTGGGGCCGGAACGATCTGCTTGATCACCGGGGCTCTGGCCTCTTTTGTCCGCAAACAAAAAGGAATCCACACCATAACCGGGGAAGTGTATCATTGCGGTTACGTAGTGGTATTCCTCACTGCAGTAATCATGTCCATGATAAAATGGTCGGAGTTGGCATTCTTGTTCTATATTGCCGTATTTTCCTACGGGATGGCCCTTTATGGTTATTTGGTCCGAAAGCTGAGACGGAACAATTGGCTGCCTAAGCATATTAACGGCATGCTCGGATCGTATATTGGGATCATTACGGCAGTGCTTGTCGTGAACGGCGAGGCTGTCTCCTCTGTGACCGGCATTCCGTCATTGTTCCTTTGGTTCATTCCGACTATCATGGGCTCTCCGCTCATCGCGATGACCATAAGGCGATTTGCCCGTCCCGGCAGCAGCAAGCGGATTTAAGGCGTCGCCGCCTTCAAGGACGAAGCCGCAACCTGGACGACGTTCGTCTGTCCGATCGTTTTGTCCTGCGAATCGATGACGCGGACGTCGATATCGAGCTGGAACGCCTTTTGCAGCTCGGGCGGGATGTTGACCGTGATGGCGGTTTGACTCTCCCAGGATGAGCTCGCTTTTTTGCCGTTTACATAAACGATCGAGGTTGAAGGCAAATTTTGACCTGTCAGATGAACGGTCCAGTCGCCATTGGCGCCGCCTCCCGCGAGTACGGCCGGCGGATCCGCCGATTCCAGCTTCATGGGGCCGAAGCCTAGCAAATAGTCGGGATCGAGAATGCGGAGCCCTTTCTCCTTGTACGCATGCTGCTCGCCGAACAGGATGTCGTATTGCAGCGTCTCGTACGGCTTCAGATCGCCTTCCTTGATCCCCATTTTGACGAAGTAATTTTTGGGCGGAATGACCGGGATTTTGCCGTACAGCTCGTGCAAGTAATCCGTGAAGTAGCTGCCCTGCAGGTGAGCCATATTCAGCACGTATGGGCTGACGAACGAAGGACTCATATTAAGCTTCTCCGCCGGCTGCTCGGGCAAGTAGTTGTTCCAGACGAGAATCGGAGTCCGGTACATTTTGTCCAGGAAGCCCGGATCGGTGTCGCCCGTGATGTATTTCGATTCCTTGTACGCCTTGAACTGGTCCCCGAGCGAGGGCAGGTGGTCGCCGAAGAAAACTAGAATCGTAGGCTCATCCACCGAGTTGTAATAATCGACTAGCTGCTGCAGCATCCGATCGGCGTCATAGGCGCCCCGGGCGTACGTTTCCAGCATCCCTTTGGTCTCCGCCGGGTAATCGTTGCGGATGCGGATCGGGTTATCGGCGAACTTGCCCGGAAAATAGTGAAAGTGGTTCTCCATCGTATTCGCGAAAATAAAATCGGGCCCGCTCGTTTTCTTCGAGGCGTCGATGATGACTTGGCCGACCTCCCGATCGGCGATATAAGGTCCCTCGTAGACGGGCTTGAAAAACTCTAGGCTGACATAGTTGTGGAACCCGAAATTTTTATAAATCTCGTTGCTGTTGAAATACCAGGCATGGTACGGGCTGACGGCTGTCGCCGAATAGCCTTGACGGGCAAGAATGCTGGCCAGCGAATCCACCCCGCCGTGAATGAACTGGTTGTAAGGCACGGAGCCTTGGGGCAGGAACCGCATCGAATTGCCGGTCAGCACCTCGAACTCTACGTTAGCCGTACCGCCTCCGAACTGGGGCGACAGCAGCGTGCCGCTCGGGAATTGCTTTTGAAGCGCATGGAGATGGGGCAGCGGGTCCTGGTTGAACTCAATGCCTGGAATTTGCGTGACGTCCCACAGCGATTCGCTCAGCACGACAATCACATTCGGCTTGACACTGGACGGGCCTCCGTCGGGCGGGGCGTGCTGCTTCATGATGCCGAACACCATCTCGCTGCTGTAATCCGTCAGCTTGCTCACGAACAGCTGCTCCATATTCATAAGCGTCGTCAGCGTAAATCCGTTCGTTTTCACATTGTCCGACTGGTCCCATAGAATGCCCTCGATAGCAAACGCTCGTTTGAGCGGAATCGGTTTGTCGGTGTAGAGGACGGCTAAGACGGCGATGGCGATGGCGGCTGTGATTCCGCGTTCTTTCCAAGAGAGCCGGTGCAAGTGGCGAGGGAGGAGCCGCATCATCCAATAGCTGAACAGGAAGAAAAAAAGCAAGGCGAACCCGATACTCCAGGAGAGGATGTTATTCAAATACGGCGTCATGTCTTTCGTCTCGCTGCTGAGCACGAAGTCCCAAGGGAGCAGGGGGATGCCCAGCACCTTCAGCTTAATCCCGCTGATGAGACCGAGGACGAGCAGAACGGGGGCCAACACCCAGAAGGAAACACGCGTACGGCCGATGAGGGCGGTCAGCAGCAGCAGCAAACAATAGACGATCGCGGCATTGAAGCCGAACCGGATGATGTGGGTCAGACTCCAGGCGAAGGCTGCCCCGGCACCGCCGCGGCTCAGAAATTCCAGCATCACCACGATTCCGACGCATGAGGCGAACGGCACATAATGGCGTCGGAGATAGGTGTGAATTCGATGTAATCCTTGAATACCCATGTATCGCTCTCTCTCTGAAAATGTAGATTTGTTAAATTTATGTAAACGTAGTCATTATATCACGGGACATCGGGTTCAGATAGACCGGATTCAAGGGGACAACAAAAAAACCAATCCTGCTCTCGGGATTGGTCGAGGCGATACGCATAGGACCGTCCGGATAGGGCCCGGAAGACTGGCAGTTCGGGAAGGGATGAATGTCCCGGATCTGGTTGAACGGGTAGTGGAACGTAGCGAACTGGGTTTGATATAAATATTGCAGCACATACACCTCTCCGCCATGGACGCTACAAATGACGCCGGAGACGCCGGTCCCGTCGCGGAGGGCGATGCCGGCAGGCCGGCCGATGAGCGCTTGCGCTTTGCTTTGGATCAGGTTGCCCCCACCGCCGGGTGTTGAAGCCGAGAATGGATTGTACATGAGCGATTCCCCTTATACAGAGTCTGGTTCCATCCATCCTATGTGAGAAGGGCCTAGTGGATTTGGGCGAATGTCGGGGAGTGACGATTTTTTTGGCTCTGGGATTGGGGGCACATTGACGGTGCAAGAACGACGGTGATATATTGAAAGCGTAATTCGTTCAATATATTGCAATTGCGTTTAATATTTCGAAAGGAGAGGTGGAGCTATGCCTAGAAAAAGCGTGTTCGCGCCGCTCGCGTCTGCCGGGGACGGTCCGTATTCGCAAGCGATCGTGTCGAACGGGTTCGTCTTCGTGTCCGGACAAGGCCCTCTTGAGGCCGGAACCGGCCGCATCGTCGGGGACACGATCGAGGAGCAGGCCGATCTGACGCTCCGGAACATCGAGCTCATTCTGGAAGCAGCGGGAACCTCAATGGACGAGGTGGTGCAAGTGAACGTATTCTTGGCGGATATGGGCTTGTTCGGCCGATTCAATGAAGTGTACAAGCGCTACTTCCAAGCGCCGATGCCGGCCCGGACATGTGTCGAAGCCGGGTTGGACCATATTCTGGTGGAGATCGACGCCATTGCCAGCCTGCCCAATCCAAACGAGTGAAAGGAGCGATTGAGATGAATATACAGCGATTCGCAGGTCAAGTAGCCTTGATCACCGGAGCCGGGCGCGGCATCGGGAAAGCGACGGCGGAGCGTTTTGCCGCCGAAGGGGCTAAAGTGGCGCTGCTCTCGAACGAGCTGAACGATTTGAAGCAGACAGAGTCGGAGTTGCTGAGCCGGGGGGCTACGGTGATCGCCATCCAAGTAGACGTCTCGGACGCCGAGCAGGTGCAGGAGGCGATCGACCGGACCGTATCCGCCCTCGGCAGGATCGATATCGTCGTGAACAACGCGGGCATCGCCTGGGAAGAGCCGTTCGTGGACATCAAAGAAGCGAACTGGTGCAAAATCATCGACGTCAATCTGAACGGCATGTTTCACGTCGCGCAGCGCACGGCCCGCCAGATGATCGCTCAGAACGAGGGCGGGGTCATCCTGAACATGGCCTCCACGAACGGCCTCGTCGGGGAAGCGAACTATGCGCACTACAATGCCTCCAAGGGCGGGGTCGTGCTGCTGACGAAGACGATGGCGATCGAGCTCGGCATTCACAACATCCGGGTGAACGCGGTATGCCCCGGGTATATCCAAACTCCGATGTCGGAAGCGATCGACGATGAGGAGAAGGTACTGGCGTATGTCCGAGACAAAATCCCGCTCAACCGGAGAGGCCGCGTGACGGACATCTCGGGGGTGTTCGCTTTCCTCGCTTCGGAAGACGCGTCGTTTATCACCGGGGAATCGATCGTAGTCGATGGGGGCCAGCTCGCCTTTTAAGATTGACGAATCGCATTGGGCGTTGTAGATTTGACTTAGGTAGTAAAGGTTACAAAGGAATCATTAGGGTGGGATCAGGATCCGATTCCTTACTTTAACTGGCACTGGAGTGGACGAATTGGACACAACTGCCTCAATCGATCAATGGATGGAGCAGCATCGCGACTGGCTGGTCGGCCTATGCAGCCGGCTAATCGCCATCCCGAGCGAGAATCGCCCTCCTCACGGCCTCGAGCGGGACGTTCAGCATTTGTTCCGCCAGGAGCTGGAGGCGCTGGGATTTCAAGTGGACTTGTACGAGCTGGACGAAGTGGAGGGATTGCGCGAGCATCCCGCCTACTGGCCCGGCCGCGATTATACCGATCGGCCGAATCTATGGGCGCATAAGCCGGGGAGCGGCGGCGGCCGATCGCTCTTGTTCTCCGGCCATGCCGACGTCGTAATCGGCAGCCATGCCGGCCAATATCCGCCCTATCAGCCTACTATAACCGGCAACCGGCTATATGGCCGAGGGTCCAACGATATGAAGGGCGGGATGGCGGCGGCCTTGCTCGCTTTCTATTACTTGCAGCAGCACGACGTGCAGTTGAAGGGGGATCTCGCCTTCGAGAGCGTCGTCGACGAAGAGATGGGCGGGGCGAACGGGACGCTCGCCGGCCGGCTGCGCGGCCATCACGCCGATGCCGCCATCATCCCGGAGCCGACGAATCTGCGAGTGTGCACCTCCCATCTGGGCGGCGTCACTTGGCGTATTACCGTGCACGGCAAGGGCGGCATGGGGTTCGGCGGGGAAGAGCTGTGCAACCCGATCTACGGCATTGCCCGCATCGTGACCGAGATCGAGCGTTACCACACGGAGCTGGGCGATGCGCCTGCCGGGACCCCCGGTCCCGTCCCGGGTACGAAGCCGAACGTAGTGCTGTCCTTGATCCGGGCCGGGCATTTCGACCCTGGCGCCTCGGACGGTATTCCCGAGAGCTGCATGCTGGAGTTGTGGCTCGAATGCTATCCCGGCCAGACGCTGGAGGAGCTCGAGGCGACGTTCGCCGCGCGGATTCGAGCGTTGTGCGCCGAGCCGGGCATGAGGCCGTACCGGGTCGAGTGGGAGCAAGTGACGCGGTTCATCCCGGGCACGGTGGCCGATACCGGGCTGGCCGGCGTATTGGCGGGCGCACTCTCGGAAGAGGGACATCCGCCCCTGCAGGCGGAGATGTCGCCGTTCGCTTGCGACGCCTTTATGTTCAACGAATATTCGCCTACGCCTGCTGTAATTTGCGGCCCGGTCGGGGAGAATGCGCATGCGTCCGATGAGTTCGTGGACGTGGATAGCTTGCTGAAGCTCGCCCGGGCGTATATCGAGACGATCCTGCAGTGGTGCGGGGAGACGAAGCCGGCCAACGGCTGAAGCCCTTCGAAACCGATGCCGGTCGAGAAAGAATGATGTTAGGCAAGAAGGAAGGATTAGTCGATGTTATCTGGGAAACCGGAGCTGTTGAAAAAAATCAATACCGGCAGTATCGTGGACATGGTTCGCCGGGACGGCCCGTTATCGCGTGCCGAGCTGGCCAAGCGTCTGCATATGAGCCGACCGACCGTGTCGAAGCTGGTGTCGGAGCTGCTGGCCGAGCAGGTGCTGGTCGAGATCGGCGTCGGGCCGTCGAGCGGAGGGAAGAAGCCGATCTATCTGCAGATCAACTCCAAGGGCGCTTATGTGATCGGCGTGCACGTCGCTTACCCGACGATCAGGATTGCGCTGGCGAACAACTTGGGCGATGTGCTGAAGCGGGGGGCAATCCCTGCGCCGGACAGCTTGGATTCGCTGCTGGATGAGATTGTGTCGCAGGCGCACGAGCTGCTTGGGACGGCCAAGCTGACCGCGAACGATCTATCGGCTGTTGGGGTGGCGTTCTCCGGGATCGTCAACCCGCAGCAGGGGGACATCCTGTACGCTCGGTTTTTCCCGTTCGTTAAAGGGACCACATTTAAGGAGCAGCTGGAACAGAGGCTTCGGGCGCCCGTCTTCATCGATAACGACGTGTACATGGGCGTTCTGGGCGAAGCGAGTGTGCTCGACCGGCAGCCGTATAGCTTGGCGTTCGTCACGCTGGGAGCGATGATCGGCATGGGGATGATGATCGAAGGGCAAGTGTTCCGGGGTGCCCGCTTCGCGGCGGGTGAGATAGGCGATATGCTGATCGATGCGCCGCGGCAGCTCTCGGGCGGGTACCACCCGGAGGGCGGCTATCTGGAGCGGTGGCTGGGCGCGCTCGGGAACGAGGGCGTGCTGCGCGCGGCACAGGCCGGCAGCGAGGCGGCGCTTGCACTCGTCCGGGAGGATCAGACGAAGCTTGCCGTGATGCTGGCGAATATCGTCAGCTTATTCGATCCGGAACGGCTCATTATCGGCGGCACGATCCTGCAAGTTCAAGACTTGTTCCTGCCTCAGATCCGTACCTTGCTGAAGGATTTGACAGGCCGGGCGATCGAACTCGAAACCGCGCACTACAGTGAGGATTCCGAGCTGATCGGCGGCATCGCCAAGGCGATTCAGAGCTTGCAGCAAAAAATCAGCATCAAACAGCACGGCATCTAGCGTGAAAACGATGAAGCTATTGGAGCTCGGGAGGGATCTTCATGGCGAAACTGTGGAAGATGGGACTGGTTGGGCTGGGCGGGTCGAGACGTTCGGCCGCGTACATGCATCACCCTCAAGTCGAAGTCGGGGCCGTGTGCGACACGGACCTCGATACGCTGCAGCAGGGCGGTGAGGAGCTGGGCGTTCCGGAATCGTCCCGTTATGCCGATTACGAGGCGTTCCTGGAAGCCGATCTCGATTTCGTTATGATCGGATCGCCGATGCCTCTGCATGCGGAGCATACTATCCTTGCGCTCGAGGCCGGCAAGCACGTGTTGTGCGAAGTGACGGCGGCGAACACGGTGCACGATTGCCTCCGGATAGTGGATGCGGTGGAGCGGACGGGCCGGATCTATATGATGGCGGAGAATACGGTGTACTTCCATTTTTTCAAAGAATGGAATGACCTTGTCCGGAACGGTCGGTTGGGCGAACTCTTCTACGCAGAGTGCGAATACGTGCATGCGATCCGCTCCCGGATTATCGATCCCGTCACCGGCCAGAGCTACTGGCGCGATGAACGTCCCCCGTTGCACTACTGCTCGCATTCGCTCGGACCGATCCTCAATCTGATGCAGGACCGCGTCGTCCGAGCGATGGGGGTCGGGCAGACGAAGACGATCGTGCCGCATGGGGGAGTGGGCAGCATCGACATGCAGGTGGCGCTGCTGCAGACGGAGAAGGGCGCGACGATCAAGCTGCTGCGCAGCTCGGTGGCGGCGAAGGAGCCAGGGCACCACTTCTACTCGGTTTACGGCTCGAAGGGCCATGTCGAGAATGGCCGCGGCCAGACGCAGAACCAAGGGTGGTTGTACTTGGAGGAGGAGCCGGGGTACGAGAAAGGGGCGCAGCCGATCGCGTGCAGCATCAGCGACCCGTTCGCGCCGGAGGAAGCGACTCGCGGCGGGCACGGGACGACGGAATATTATTTGCTCAAGGATTTCATTGATGCCCTGAACGGCGTCAAGCGGCCGGCCATTGACGTATACCGGGCAATGGAATACACGCTGCCGGGCTTAATCGCTCAGCAATCCGTCGAGCAGGGCAGTATATGGCTGGACGTGCCGCAAGTGCGATGAGAACATAACGACGAATATGCCGTTATTCAGGCGGGCAGGTATAAACTATAGGCCAGTAACAAGGACCTCTGAGGATTCAGAGGTTTTTTGTTCTTACAAGGCGCCTGCCGGGAGTTTGCAGGTTAACCATTTAAACTGGGTAGCGGTGTACGGTGCCCTTTTTACACCTTGTTTGCTGGTTGTTTTTTAAGCTATTCTGATGTTAGTGGTTTGTTCGTAATGGAACGAATCCTTGGTATTGCACGCATCATGACCCAGCCTATAATAGGATTCTTGATAGTGAATCGCTTCAACATCGCCTTTGCTGATTTAACTTCACGAAAAGCATAATGGCTCATCTCCTCTTGATAGGAGCCGATCGCTTTCTCAAGAGCTTCGCCTTGGATTACCGCTGCTTCGAGCTTTTCGGCAAGAAGTGCCGCATCACGCAAGGCTGTGTTACCTCCGTGTGAGCCAGTGGGGGGCATGACGTGTACGGCATCTCCCATAAACGTTACTCGGGAGACTGGCCACGTAGAGGGTTCTTTTGCGGCTTTTAATTTTACTGCCATGGTGGAATCAACGTCGGCTCGGTCCACAAAACTTTGCAGCACTGGGTGAAAGTCTCGGGTAATATCCTGCGCAAAACGTAGTAACATTTCGTTACTCCATTTACCCTGATGCTTAGGAGATTGCTCCTTCGGCAAGACAATGCCCCACATCACATAATCGTCAGTGATTGGAGGGATTCGATCCACTCCAAAACGGGAAAAAGCGGTTTGCGGAGCCTCGCGGAATCTCATGGTAGTAAAGAAGAATCCACGACTTGATGGACCCATTGCGAACACTCCACTGGTTTTCAATCGATCGGGAACCAGGGAACGTCCATTTTGAACGAGGAGTGTGCGCCCATAAATCCCCCAGCTGTTAGTGTCTTCCGGCTCACAGTCAGGCAAAAGTTGCTTGCGCAGGGCTGAGTTTACACCATCAGCACATACAATGACGGATGCTTGGATATAACTTCCGTCCGCAAAATGAAGTGTTGCTCCATCGGATGCTGTCTCCGCACGTACCGCCTCCTTGCCAAAATGGACTTTATCTTGAAGCCCTTCGAGCATAATGGCACGCAGGGTTTGGCGATCTGCTTGCCGGGGTGTACGCAAGTCATTACCGCTCGGATCGCCTTTAAAAGTAAGTCTGAATATCTCCCCAAGCTGATGATTCGTTACCCGAAAGTAACCCGTCTCGTCAGTAGGCGAGGTGGTGGCGAGAAACAGCTTAAATAAATGTGGCGGCAGGCATCGCTGAAGGGCGGCAAGGCCATACCCGTCAACAGTGATCCGATATCCCTGGCGACGGGCATGCGGAGCTGGATCACGTTCATAAACTTGCACATCGAACCCGGTACGAAGTAACGAATGGGCCAAGCATAAGCCGCTTAATCCAGCTCCTGCGATGGCCACTGAAATCTTTGCCATTATTATTCATCTCCTTTTTAGTTGTTTGATTATCAATGAATTTTGGATATAATATTGCTGGATCATATTTATTTTATCTCACGAGATAAGATAATAGTAAACGGAGGCCATCGAAATGTCAACGAATCCAATCATAAACAATCTGTCGGAAGAATTACGAAATAACAGTACCGCAACGATCATGTTTCACCAAGCGATTGGTACCAAGTTAGGATTAAATCTAACGGATCACAAATGTTTAGATGTAATATTGCAAAACCAACCCATTACTGCCGGTCGCCTCTCCGAACTAACCGGATTAACAACAGGTGCTGTCACAGGCGTGTTAGATAGACTAGAGAAAGTGGGATACGTCTATCGGGTGAAAGATCCGCAAGACAAAAGACGCGTCATCGTTCATCTAGATCAAGAAAAGGCAGAAAAAGATATTCTCCCCCTCTTTCTTTCATTTGGTAAAGAATTAAACCAAATGTTATCGAGTTATGAGGATAGGGAACTACAAAACATTCTCGATTTTATTCGACGATGCAATTCCTTATTGAGGGATTTTACCGCAAAAATGATTGAATGATTCGACTACGGGTTCGGCTTGTCAACGAATAGACGGGTGAGGAGAAATACTAATATGAGATGGACAATCAATGAGTTCCGCGCAAGAGCGGTTGAATTGGAGGGAGAGCTGGTTTCGATCCGCCGCGAGCTTCACGCGGCTCCCGAATTGAGCTTTCATGAGGCGGAGACGGCGGCAAAGGTAGAGGACAAGCTGCGCCTGCTCGGCTACACCGTTCAGACAGGGGTAGGAGGGGGCCACGGTATCGTGGCGGAGCTGAAGGGGGCAGGGCCGGGACGGACAATCGCGCTGCGCGCAGACATGGACGCCCTGCCGATTGTGGAGGAGACCGGGCTGCCGTTCGCCTCCCGGCGCGAGGGCGTCATGCACGCGTGCGGCCATGATGCGCATACGGCGATGCTGCTCGTCGCGGCTCGGCTGCTAGCGGAAGCTCGGGAGGAGTTGGCCGGCACGGTGCGTCTGCTGTTCCAGGCGGCCGAAGAGGTCGGATTGGGGGCGCGAGATTTGATCGATCACGGTGCATTGGAGGGTGTGGACGAGATATACGGGTTGCACAATTTGCCGACCTTGTCTGCAGGCAAGATCGGCATTCGCCCCGGGGCGATGATGGGTTCGTCCGATCTGATCGAGATTGAGATTGTCGGCAAGGGCGGGCACGGAGCGATGCCGGACCAGAGTGTCGATCCGATCGTTGCCGGTTCGGCGGTCGTCGGCGCGCTGCAGACGATTGTCAGCCGGGAGATTTCCCCGTTCGAGCCGGCCATCGTCACGATCGGCAGCTTCATCGCCGGGAATATCGGCAACATTATTCCCGGCCGGGCGGAGCTGAAGGGCACTGTGCGATCGTTCTCACCCGCCGTCCGGAAGCGGTTGCCGGAGGTGCTGCAACGCATCGTGACGGAGATCGCCGCGGCTCATCGCTGCGTAGGTACGCTCCGCTACATGGAGCGCACGCCGGTGCTAGTGAACGAGGCGGCTTGCACCGACGAGCTTGCCCGGCTAGCCGAGGAGCTCGTAGGCGAGGACAATCGCGTACTAGGAGACGCGACGTTGGTTGGAGAAGATTTTGCGGCTTATTTGGAGCGCGTTCCCGGGTCGTTCTTCTGGCTCGGCTCCGGTCCGGAGACGGATGCGGAGCAGGCCTACGGGCTTCACCACCCGAAGTTCAATCTGAACGAGGCTTGTCTGCCGATCGGGGCCGCCATGTTGGCGGCGATCGCGTACCGGCGCACGGAGGCGGCATCGAATTAATTTACATTGAAATGTTAGAAATCCCCTTTCAATCGCAAGTACTCTCTCTTATAATGTTATTAAAGTTCACATGATATTGAAGAGAGAAGGGGATCGGGATGAAAAACCGGGCTTGGGGCCGCGGGATGACCGTCTATATGTTAGGTTGGAACGGACTGGGGCTTGCTCTGATTGGATGGCTCGTTAGCCGGGATGCCGCTTTATGGTACTTGATCAGCTTGGTGGCTGTCGTGAACGCAGCGGTTTCGATTGCAGGTGAAGTCGGTTGGCTCGGTTCCAAGGGCCGCAAGGACGGATCGTCCGCGGGGCACGATGCGCCGCTGTCCACCGAGCGGTTCACCGGCTTCATGAATGAATCCCAAGTGTTGTCCGATCGGCTGTCCGCGGCCGTCGAGGAAGTGAACCAGTCGATTGAATGCCTGAACGAAATCGCCGACCGATCCATCGTGGAGGAGAAGCGGCTTCGGGCGAGCAGCAAGGAGACGCTTGTCACGCTGGAGATGACGTTCGCCTCGCTGCAGCAGGTGGCCTCAGCCGCCGAGCAGATTCGTGAAGTATCCGGCCGGCTGGGCCGGGAGAGCGAGGATACGCAGGAGAAGGTGGCAGAGATCTCCCGCTCGCTCGAGGCGACGGACAAGGTCATGGAGGATCTGCACAGCAACCACGATATATTGGGACGCAACATCGCGATGCTGTCCGAGCATACCGGGAAAATCGAGGAGATCAACGGCTTCATCCGCGAGGTGGTCGAGCAGACGTCGCTCTTGGCGCTGAACGCTTCGATCGAGGCAGCGCGGGCCGGGGAGCTGGGACGCGGCTTCAATGTAGTCGCGACCGAGATTCGACGGCTCGCCGATCAGAGCAACCAGGCGGTCGCCCGATCTTCCGATACGCTGGCAGCCGTTGAGAAGAGCGTACACGAGGTCGTGGAATCCGTTTATTCGGAGAAAGAAGCGGTGTATCGCGGCATTCAGGAAATGAAGCGGATGAAGGAAGGCATTGCCCTCATCCTGAGCAAAATCGTACAAGTCCACCATTTGGTGGGTCGTACCGAATCTGCAAGCGAACAGCAGGCGGAGCAGATGAAAGACACGACGGTCAAGCTGAGCGAAATGGTGGAGCTCGTCAATGCTGCGCTGGGGAGCGTGGACCGCACGCTGGAGCAAACCGAGTATCAGCGCAGGGAGACGGCGAAACTGCAAACGGTCAGCGCGGGCTTGTCCCGCGCGTCCGACGAGATGGTCGGGGCGATCGGCAGCATCCGGACGAAGGAGAAGGAGCTGGAAATCCCGTCACATGTGAGAGACGCCTTCCTCCGGAAGCTCGGCGAAGCGGTCGCTTCCCAGGAGCTGATCGGCTTGACGCCGGAGGCGCATGCCCGCTCGCTCAGCCGCCTCATGGCGGACAATCGCATGATCGAGGCCGTCTGGTCGAACCGCAGCGACGGGTCGTTCCTCTTCTCGAAGCCCGAGGCCGGGCTCCTGAACGCCAAAGGGCGGGAATGGTGGAAGCGGGCCATGCAAGGCGAGACGTTCGTCTCCTCCGTCTACATATCCGCGATTACGAAGAAACCGTGCGTGACGCTGTCGAGGGCGATCTACAACGAACGGCGGGAAGTAATCGGCGTCGTCGGCGTCGACCTCGATTTGGCCCAAGCGGGAGCCATACAGTCCGGCGATTCGCGCAAAACAGCCGAAACGAAAACGGCAGCCGCTGGATGATCCCATCAAGATATTAAAAAGAACCTCCTCTCTGCCAACTGGCGAAGAAGGAGGTTCATGTGTTTGAGAAAGAAACGTTTCAAAACGCCAAGTCCAGAAATAAATACATGCCGTCGCGAGACGGATACGAGAACGTATGAATCATCCGATTGCTGTCCAGGTCGACATAGCCGGTGGACATCGTCCCCCGTTTGTACCGCTTCATGTTCAATATATTCGGAATAAAGTAAGGCCTCCAGCTCCAATTCGTCCCCCGAAAGCTCGCATCCTTGCTCCAGGAGCCTTCTTCGTTCAAAAAATGGTTTGACGACACCTGGAATCCGTCATCCCGGCAAGCATAAATGCGAATACAGAATGATGAAGCGAGCAGCGGGAGCAGCTGTTCGATCCGCTCGTCCGCATCCACCCAGCCGATCGACTCTCCGATGATGAGCTCCATCTTCGCATTCCATGCCTGTTCTTCTCGTGCGAGCAGCTCGAATTTTTGATAATTCCGGTCGTGATACCTCCGAATCTCTTGGAACAACAGCTCGACGTAGCGGTTCGAGGGTTGCAGCTCCGCTTCGGCGACGCTGAACAAATAGCCTTGCGCATACCGGGCGCCGATCTCAAGCGCAAGCTGCAGATCCGCCTTCGTCTCGATGCCTTCCACCAGCAGCGAGGCGCCGATTTGTGTGGCGATCGCCGAGAACGAGCGCAGCAAAGCTTTATAGCCGTCGTGGACCGAAGCTTTCTTGAGCATATTCAAATCCATCTTCATAATCCTGGGCTGAATGAGCGCGATCCGGTCCAAATTGCTGAACCCGCTGCCCACATCGTCAACCGCAATGATGCAGCCGGCGTCCCGGTACAGCTTGACGATATCCGCGAGCCGTTCCAAGTCGCCCGAGAACTCTTCCTCCGTAATCTCGATGACGAGCCGGACCGGTGACAGCTTGTGCTGCTTCAGCAATTCCAATGTATACAGGGAGCCCTTGCCGTTGTACTGGCTGTAGATCCAGGAGGGCTTAATATTAATGAACAAACAACCCGACTGGTCGGAAGCGGCGAACGTGCGTATCGCCTTTTCCCTCAGGATGCGGTCGATTCGCAGATGGTCTTCCAGGCTGACCGTGCCGTCTTCGAAGAACGGCCCCAGGCTTTTCTGCTCGTTCCCTTGTACCATTCGGCCTAATGCCTCGTAGCCGTATATCTGCAATGTCTGCAGGGAGACGATCGGTTGGAAGTAAGGCATAATTTCCCGCTTCATTCCGGGTCTCGTTGTGGCACGAAGAATGTTAGGCTGGTTCTCGTTGTTGTGAACGAAAGACATAAGACCTCCTGCAAGGATGTCATTTTCTACTTGAAAATAGCAAACATACCCAAAAAGATCAAGTTAAAAGTGAACTTTGTGTTAGGAATATTGACATGAATGACTTATCCCGATCTGGTTAGGAAACGTCAAATCACAAGAGGAAGTAATAGTTTCCAGAAAGTTGATGCACACTATAGGCCGTTTGGGTAAAGAAGTGGAGTAAGGCGATTTAAGAAGCCAAACAGACCAACCCACTAGCAGATGAGGAGGAAAAACGATTATGAATCAAACAAACGGTACCGCACAACCCGCGCTGCGAGTTCAGGATCAAGTTGCGCTTGTGACCGGGGCCGGCTCCGGCATTGGGCGCGCCGCCGCGCTGCGTTTAGCGGGGGCCGGTGCGAAAGTATGTCTCGTCGATCTGAAGGATGCGCGGACCGAGCAGGTGCGCGACGAAATCGTCAAAGCCGGCGGCGAGGCGATAGTAGCGGACACGAACGTTTCGGATCCGGCACGGGTACAGGCGGCGGTGGAGCAGGCGATCGGAATGTGGGGGCGGCTCGATATCGTATTCGCCAACGCGGGCATTAACGGCACGGTCACCCCGATCGAGGAGATGGAGGCTGCGGATTGGGACGAGACGCTGAACACCAACTTGAAAGGGACGTTCCTGACGGTCAAATACGCGGTGCCGCATTTGAAGAAGCAAGGGGGCAGCGTGATCATCACCAGCTCCATCAATGGTAATCGGACGTTCTCCGGGATCGGGATGTCCGCATACGCCACCTCTAAGGCCGGCCAGGTGGCGTTCGCCAAAATGGCGGCGCTCGAATTGGCCCGGTACCATATCCGCGTGAACGCCATCTGTCCCGGGGCGATCAAGACGAACATCGGCGAAAACACGCACAAGACGCCGGAGCTGAAAGAGGTGGAGATCCCGATCAAGTATCCGCAGGGCGGTCAGCCGCTCGAGCACGGGCCGGGTCAGCCGGAGCAGGTGGCGGATCTCGTGCTGTTCCTCGCTTCCAGCGCATCGAGCCATATTACGGGTACGGAAATCTATATCGACGGCGCCGAGTCGCTGTTGCGGTAAGGTGGCAGTAGTCGTCAATTGCGTCCGGGGGCTTGGCTTCTGGACGCTTTTTCATAGGAAGCCCGGGGAAAGCTTCGTGAAATTCGACCTTGGAGTCGTAGTATTTATGGCGCCAAAAAGTCATTTGGAAGAGCTCTAGTTTCATTTCGTCGAATTGGAGCGCACATTTAGAACACGGACCCTGGAATACCGCCATTTAGTCAGGCAAAATCGAACTGCGTAGCGTGGACTGTCCTCAACACCCGCTCTAATTACGCAAAATCGAACTACACATGAATTGGATCCAAAATAAGGCTCGTAGTCAAGCTAGCCCTCGAGCGAGTGGTTATATATAAGTATTTTCTACTTCATTAATAAGAAAAGATAATAAATACTACGTATTCAAAACAATTCTAAAGTATGCTACGGTGAAAGAAACATATTTTAAGACACAAAAAAGACACATCTGGGGTCCCCACAAAGCAATAGAATGATGCTTCAGAGGATCGCTTCTCTTTTTGGGGATTTAGATGGAGTCCCCGCAGAGTACGAGGAGCACGCTTCGGAATGCGCTTCACTTTGTGGGGTTCCAGAAAATTTCATATTCGGAAAGGTGCGACGTATGCGGACAACAGGATCAGGTATCCCAAGCAAGCAAGGCTTGTACGACCCGCAATATGAGCATGACGCCTGCGGTATCGGATTTGTAGCCGATATTCGCGGACGCCGCTCACACGACATCATCCGTCAAGCATTAAAGGTACTGTGCAATCTCGATCATCGCGGCGGTCAAGGCTGCGAGACGAACACGGGCGACGGGGCCGGCATTCTCATGCAGCTTCCTCACTCGTTTTTCCACCAAGTATGTGCTCACGACCAAATCCGGCTGCCGGAAGAGGGCAAGTACGGCGTCGGCATGGTGTTCCTGCCCCAGGACGAAGAGAAGCGGCGGTTGTGCGAGACGACGATGGAGTCGTTCGTGAACCAGGTCGGCTTGACGGTCCTCGGCTGGCGCGACGTGCCTACGAACAACGCCACCCTTGGGGAATCGGCCCGCTCGGTTGAACCGGTGATCAAGCAGCTGTTCATCGGCACGGCCGCGGACACCAAGGATCCCCTCGCCCTGGAGCGCCAGCTCTATGTGGTGCGGAAGCGCTCCGAGCACGCCTTCGCCGCTGCCGGAGTGAAGGATGCGTATTTGCCCAGCCTGTCCAGCCGTACGATCGTCTTCAAAGGCATGCTGACCCCCGAGCAGGTAAGCGCCTATTATATCGACCTCACGAACCCCGCCTTCGAGACCGCCCTTGCACTCGTTCACTCCCGCTTCAGCACGAATACGTTCCCCAGCTGGGAACGGGCTCACCCTTACCGCTATCTGATCCATAATGGAGAAATCAATACCCTTCGCGGCAACGTCAACTGGATGCGCGCTCGCCAGGCCATGGACGAGACGGACTTGTTCGGCGACGACTTCCGAAGCTTGCTGCCGATTATCGATATGGAAGGCAGCGACTCGCAAATGTTCGACAACTGCCTCGAATATTTGATGCTGACCGGACGCTCCCTGCCGCATGCGGCCATGATGATGATTCCCGAACCGTGGTCGAATCACGAGAGCATGAGCGCAGAGATGAAAGCGTTTTACGAATACCACAGCTGCCTGATGGAGCCATGGGACGGTCCGGCGGCGATCTGCTTCACGGACGGCGCCGTTATCGGAGCGGTGCTCGACCGCAACGGCTTGCGTCCCGCCCGTTATTATGTGACCAAAGACGACCTGATCGTTCTCTCCTCCGAGGTGGGCGTGCTGGACATTCCGGCCGACCGCATCCTGCAGAAGGAGCGGCTCCGTCCCGGACGGATGCTGCTCGTCGATACGGTGAAGGGCCGTATCGTGGCCGACGAGGAGCTGAAGCGAACCATTGCGGCGGAGCAGCAGTACGAGCAGTGGACGAAGGAGCAGCTCATCGATCTCGAGCAGCTGCCCGACGCGCCGGCTGTCCCGGACCCGGACCGGCATACGCTCACCCGTCGTCAGCATGCGTTCGGCTATACGTTCGAGGAGCTGACGAAGGTGCTGGAGCCGATGGCGGGCTCGGGTGTGGAAGCGATCGGCTCGATGGGTATCGACACGCCGCTCGCCGTCCTGTCCAACCGGCCGCAGCTGCTGTACAACTACTTCAAGCAGCTGTTCGCGCAGGTGACGAACCCGCCGATCGACGCGATCCGCGAGGAGCTCATAACGGCAGTCGGTACGACGATCGGTCCGGAGCGCAGCCTCATCCGGCCGGAGCCGGAGAGCTGTCGGCATATCCGGCTGAAGACGCCGATCCTGAACAACGAAGAGCTCGCGAAGCTGAAGCACAACGTCCGGGAAGGCTTCCGGCCGCACACGCTGCCGATTCTGTTCGACGCGACGGGAGGCGCGGGGGCGCTGGAGGCAGGCTTGAACACGCTGTTCGCTGGCGCGGATGCCGCGATAGCGCAAGGGGCACAGCTTCTTATTCTGTCCGATCGTGGCATGAATGAGCAGCTGGCGCCGATTCCGGCGCTGCTCGCCTTGTCCGGATTGCATCACCACCTGATTCGTCAGGGCACCCGGATGAAGGTCGGTCTCATTCTGGAATCCGGCGAGCCCCGGGAAGTGCATCATTACGCGCTGTTGCTCGGGTACGGCGCCGGGGCGATCAACCCGTATCTCGCGTTGGAATCTCTGGACGGCATGATCCGGCAAAATCTGTTGAAGGGCGTGACGCCGGACAAAGCGGTGTACCACTACATCAAGGCGGCCACGAAAGGCGTCGTCAAGGTCATGTCCAAAATGGGCATCTCCACCGTGCAGAGCTACCGGGGCGCCCAAATCTTCGAGGCGATCGGGCTGCAGGCCGAGCTGGTCGAGAAGTATTTCACCTGGACCCCCTCGCGGATCGAAGGCATTGGGCTGGATGTCATCGCGGAGGAGACGCTCTCTCGCCATCGTCGCGCGTATTCCTCGCAGGAGGGACGCGACGCCACGCTGGACGCCGGCGGCGAGTACCAATACCGCAAGGAAGGCGACCTGCATCTGTACCGGCCGGAGACGATTCATGCGCTGCAGACGGCGGCCCGTACGAACAACTACGGCCTGTATAAGCAATACGCTTCGATGGTGAACGACCATTCCCGCCAGACGGCGACGCTGCGCGGGCTGCTGCAGTTCAAGCCGCAGGCGGAGAGCGGCCGCGCGCCGGTGCCGATCGAGGAAGTCGAGTCGGTGGAGTCGATCTGCCGCCGGTTCAAGACCGGGGCGATGTCGTACGGCTCGATCAGCTCAGAGGCCCATGAGACGCTCGCGATCGCGATGAACCGGATCGGCGGCAAGAGCAACACCGGCGAAGGCGGCGAGCATCCGAAGCGGTTCCAGCCCGACGCGAACGGCGACCTGCGACGCAGCGCGATCAAGCAGGTGGCGTCCGGCCGATTCGGCGTGAGCAGCCATTATCTCGTGAACGCCGACGAGATTCAGATCAAGATGGCGCAGGGCGCCAAGCCGGGAGAGGGCGGCCAGCTGCCGGGCAAGAAGGTGTACCCGTGGATCGCGGAGGTGCGCGGTTCTACTCCGGGGGTAGGGCTGATCTCGCCGCCGCCGCACCATGACATCTATTCGATCGAGGACTTGGCCGAGCTGATCCACGACTTGAAGAACGCGAACCCGCGCGCTCGTATCAGCGTGAAGCTCGTGTCCGAGGTCGGCGTCGGCACGATCGCCGCGGGTGTCGCGAAGGGCCGTTCCGACGTCGTGCTCATCAGCGGCTACGACGGCGGGACCGGCGCATCTCCACGCACGAGCATCAAGCATGCCGGGCTGCCGTGGGAGCTCGGTCTGGCGGAGACGCACCAGACGCTTGTCCTGAACGGCCTGCGCGACCGGATCACCGTCGAAACCGACGGCAAGCTGATGACCGGCCGCGATGTCGTCATCGCCGCACTACTCGGCGCCGAGGAGTACGGCTTCTCGACCGCGCCCCTCGTCGTGGTCGGCTGTGTCATGATGCGCGTGTGCCACCTGGACACATGCCCGGTCGGCGTTGCGACGCAAAATCCGGACCTGCGCCGCAAGTTCGCCGGCGACCCGGAGCATGTCGCGAACTTCATGCGCTTCCTCGCGCAGGACATGCGCGAGATTATGGCGGAGCTCGGCTTCCGCTCCGTGAATGAGATGATCGGCCGCACCGACATGCTGGAGCCGGCCGCTTTCTTGGGCAGCGCCGATGACGGTGCTGCCGCCGGGATCGGCGAGCACTGGAAGGCTCGCCGCGTCGACCTGGCCGCGCTGCTGCACCAGCCCGATGTGCCGGCGCACATCGGCCGCTATTGCAGCGTGCCGCAGGACCATCGGCTCGACGACTCGCTCGATCGCCGCGAGCTGCTCGCGCTGAGCGAGCCGGCGCTCGAGCGCCGGGAGCACGTGCACGCGATCCTCCCGATTCGCAACACGAACCGGGTCGTCGGCACGATCGTGGGCAGCGAAGTGACGCGCCGTTATGGCGCGGAGGGACTGCCGCACGACACGATCCGCTTCCACTTACACGGTTCGGCCGGGCAGAGCTTCGGCGCGTTCCTCCCGAACGGCATGACGCTCTCGCTCGAAGGCGACGCCAACGACTATGTCGGCAAGGGCTTATCCGGCGGCAAAATCATCATCTTCCCGCCGGAGCAGGCGACGTTCGTGCCGCAGGACAACATCATCGTCGGCAACGTGGCGTTCTATGGGGCGACCGACGGCGAGGCTTATATTCGCGGCGTAGCCGGCGAGCGGTTTTGCGTCCGCAACAGCGGCGTGCGTGCGGTCGTGGAGGGCGTCGGCGACCATGGCTGCGAGTACATGACCGGCGGGCGCGTCGTCGTGCTCGGCCCGACCGGCCGGAACTTCGCCGCGGGCATGTCCGGCGGCATCGCGTACGTGCTCGACGAGGACGGTTCGTTCCGCGAGCGGTGCAACAAGGAGATGGTGCTCTTCGAGCAGCTGGAGGCGCAATTCGAGATCAATGATGTGCTTAATATGATCCGCAATCACGCCAAGTTCACGGACAGCGAAGTCGCCCACCGAGTACTGAATCACTGGGAGGAGCACGTCTGGAGCTTCGTGAAGGTCATTCCGCGGGACTATAAGCGGATGTTCGAATCGATCGAGCGGGGCAAGATCAACGGCCTGAGCAACGAGGACGCGATCATGGCCGCGTTCGAGGAGAACAGCAGAGACTTATCCCGCGTGAGCGGCAATTAGAGGAGGGACTGGTCCGATGGGCAAACCGACAGGATTCATCGAATACGAACGGGAGACGGCGGCGGAGCGTCCGCCCCTCCAGCGGGTGAAAGACTGGAAGGAATTCTCGGTCAAGCTCCCGATCGAGACATTGCAGACGCAAGGCGCTCGCTGTATGGACTGCGGCATCCCTTTCTGCCATACGGGCAAGCTAATCGCCGGCATGGCGTCGGGCTGTCCGGTGAACAATCTCATCCCCGAGTGGAACGACCTCGTCTACCGCGGCTTATGGCGGGAAGCGCTCGACCGGCTGCACAAGACGAACAACTTCCCCGAGTTCACCGGCCGGGTATGTCCGGCGCCGTGCGAAGGCTCTTGCACCGTGGGGCTGAACGGCTCGGCCGTGACGATCAAGCAGATCGAGAAGGTGATCGTCGACCGAGGCTTCGACGAAGGCTGGATCGTGCCGGAGCAGCCTGCGGTGCGGACGGGCAAGAAGGTGGCCGTCGTCGGGTCCGGCCCGTCGGGGCTTGCCTGCGCGGCGCAGCTCAACAAAGCCGGGCATACGGTGACCGTCTTCGAAAGGGCCGATCGCATCGGCGGCTTGCTCATGTACGGGATTCCGAACATGAAGCTCGACAAAGCGACCGTCCAGCGGCGGGTTGATCTGTTGGCCGCCGAAGGTGTAACGTTTCTAACTGGCGTGGAAGTGGGAGTGAATTATGAAGCGGCGCGGCTCAAGACGGAGTTCGATGCGGTCGTGCTGTGCGGCGGGGCGACGAAGGCGCGGGATCTTCCGATCGAGGGACGCGAGCTGAAGGGCATCTATCCGGCGATGGAATTCCTGCGCCGGAATACGAAGAGCCTGCTCGACTCGAATCATGAGGACGGCGACTTCATCTCGGCGGCCGGGAAGGACGTCATCGTCATCGGGGGCGGCGACACGGGGACGGACTGCGTAGGCACCTCGATGCGCCATGGCTGCGCGAGCGTAACTCAGTTCGAGATTATGGGGAAGCCGCCCGAGAAGCGCGCGGCGAACAATCCGTGGCCGGAATGGCCCAAGGTTTACAAGCTCGATTACGGCCAAGAAGAGGCGGCGGCCGCTTACGGAGATGATCCCCGGGAGTACCTCATTTCGACAAAGCGGTTCGTGGGGGATGAAGAGGGCAACTTGAAAGAGCTGCATACAGTGCGCATCGAGTGGCAGAAGGACGGCCAAGGGAGATTTGCTCCCGTAGAGGTTCCGGGGAGCGAGAAGGTGTACCCGGCTCAGCTCGTGCTATTGGCGATGGGCTTCCTCGGCCCGGAGAAGACGGTGCTGGAGCAGCTCGGCGTCGAGCAGGACGAACGGTCGAACGCCAAGGCCGAATACGGCAAATACGCCACCAACGTGGATGGCGTATTCGCAGCGGGCGATATGCGGCGGGGGCAGAGCTTGGTCGTCTGGGCGATCCACGAGGGCCGGGAAGCGGCCCGGGAATGCGACCGTTACTTAATGGGAGCGTCCAATTTACCGTAGTTCAGGTTTGCGTAACGTTCCGGTCATAAGAGCCAAGCGTTGATTATCCAGATGAACAATACAAGACTGGCGGCGCTCAGCACGAAGAACACGACGGCCGGCCGGACGCGCTGCTGGAACGTGCGCAGGATCCCCATGCTGAGTAAGGAAAGGATGAGCAAAATAAAGATGGCGGATGTGGCAAAAAACTTCGGTTCGATGCCGCCGATGTCTACAAGACCCAAGATCGAGCACCCCTTCTGGTGTGGTTGTCATCGCTTATTATAAGGCATGGCAGGAACGTTGCCAAATCGGAGTTCGATTGCGGCGCAGTCGGCGCCTTTTCCCGTCGAGGAGAGGGCGCCGGTCGCGTCTGATTGGACCGTGCGCTCCCGCCGTCACGGAAAATCGAGGTTGACACCTCCGCCGCATAGGGGTATGTTATCGGTATCACAGTACATTTTATAAAGCGAGGTTGCCATTATGAGACTGACAGACAAAATTTGCCTCATCACCGGATCGGGCTCCGGCATCGGGCAAAGCTCCGCCCTCCTGTTCGCGAGCGAAGGCGCGACGGTGATCGTGAACGATCTGGATGCCTCCAAGGGCGCGGAAACGGTGGAGCAAATCCGGGCTGCCGGCGGCAAGGCCGAGTTCATCCGTGCCGACGTGACGAATCCGGCCGAAGTGGACGCGATGGTGAAGCAAACGATCGAGAGCTTCGGACGAATCGACGTCTTGTTCAACAACGCCGGCATCAGCGGGGTCGGTGCCCTGCACGAGGTCGAGCCCGACGCATGGGACCGCGTCATGAACATCAACATTCGCGGCGTGTATATGCCGAGCAAATACGTGCTGCCGCACATGATGGAACGCCGAGCCGGGTCGATCATCAACATGTCCTCCTGCATCGCCGAGATCGGACTCGCCCGTCGGGCTTCGTATGCCGCTACGAAGGGGGCGGTGCTGGCGTTGACAAAGTCGATGCAGGTAGACTACGCTCCGTACGGCATCCGCGTGAACGCGCTGCTCCCGGGCACGATCATGACCCCGTTCGTGGAAAATTACTTGAAGACATCTTACGACGATCCCGAAGCGGCGATCGCTTCGCTCAAGTCGCGCCAGCTTAGCGGCGATCTGGGCCGTCCGGACGACGTGGCGAAGGCCGCTCTGTTCCTCGCTTCGGACGACAGCAAGTTTATGATGGGCTCCCCGCTCTACATCGACGGCGGTGTCGTGTTCGGCAAGAACGCATAATCGGCATTTGGTGTTGTATAGGCGCAGGAATCAGAAGAACCTCTTTCCCGAGCAAGGGAAGGAGGTTCTTTTTGGGTCCGGTAGACATCAACGCCGAGTCAATCCAACGCTTTCGCCGACTGTCGGGTGATCAGCTCGATCGGCAAAATCAGCTTCCTCCAGTCGGTCGCGTTCTTATTCTGGATGCGCTCGAGCAGCAGCTGGGTGCCCAGGAAGCCGAACTGGTAAGCAGGCTGGGCGGCGACGGTCAAGAACGGGACGAGCTGCGAGGCGAGCCCCAGATCGTCGAAGCAGACGATGGACATGTCGTCCGGCACTTGAATCCCGCGGCTCCTCAGCACGCTGATGATGCCGGTCGCCAGGAAATTGTTCGCCGCGAATATCGCCGTAGGGGGCTGCTCCAGCGAGAGCAGCGGATCGAGCAGGCTCGGGTCCTGCACCTGCTTGTACCCAAGCTCGAGCACGAGCCGGTCGTCGAACGGGATGTCGTTCAGCTTCAGCGCCTCCCAGTACCCGGCGAACCGGTGCCGGGCGGTGGAGATCGTGCTGGAGCCGTTGACGAGCGCGATCCGCTTATGCCCGAGGCCGATCAGATGCTCGACGAGCCGGCGCGCGCCTTCCTTGCTCTCCCCGACGATCATGTCGCACTCGATGCCCGGCACCTCCCGGTCGAGCAGCACGAACGGGATATTATGCCGCTTCAGCGCCTGCAGATGCTCGAGAGAGGCGTCGCCCGCAGGCGCCAGCAGCACGCCGTCGACCCGCGTGGACAAGATCATGTCGACGTATTCCTTCTCCTTCTGCAGACTCTCGTCGCTGTTGCCGAACAGCAGCTTGTAGCCGAGCTGCATCGCGGCGTCCTCCGCCCCGCGGGCGAGCGTCGTATAGAACGGGTTCGTAATATCGGCGATGAGGAGGGAGAGCATCTTCGTCTCCTGCTTGACGAGACTGCGCGCCGTGGAATTCGGTACGTAGTTCAGCTCCTCCATAATTTGCTTCACCTTGCTGCGCGTCTTGTCGCTGATGCGGCCGGAGTTATTGATAACCCTTGAGACCGTCATCGCCGACACGTTCGCTTTTTTGGCGACATCATAGATCGTAACCATACAACCGTCCTCTGCTTATTGAAATCTTCATAAATCTATCTTAACGATTCTGACCATTGACAGCAACAAAAAAGGGGGGTATGGTTATGTTATCGGTAACGCTTCGGATTATGTTTAGCTGAATCGTTGCATACAAATGAACTAATACGATGGGTGGGGGAATGGCAAATGGCAGCACCTATTCAGTCCGGTGCCGATGCGCTCGTCATGGATGGCAAAGATCATGTGGCAACAGCCATTCGAGACTTGCAGGCAGGGACGACCGTTACGTGCATGAAGCAGGGCGAGCTGTTCCGGCTCGAAGTTGCGGAAGCGATTCCATTCGGTCATAAGATCGCGATCCTGCCGATTCCCGCCGGGACGTCCGTACGCAAGTACGGAGAAGTGATCGGCCGGGCGACGGTGGACATCGCTCAAGGCGCGCATGTACACGTACACAATGTCGAGGGCATTCGCGGACGCGGCGACGTGAAAGCGGCCGAGCACGTATCCGGCAAGGGAGGGAATCCGGCATGAAGACGTTTCAAGGCTATCGCCGGCCGAACGGCGACGTAGGCATCCGCAATCATCTGCTGATCATTCCGACGGTTATTTGTTCCAATCAGGTCGTAAACCGCATTTCGCAGCTCGTTCCGGATACGGTGGCCATTCCGCATCAGCACGGCTGCTCCCAGATCGGGGCCGACAAGGAGCGGACATTCGAAGTTTTGGCTGGGACGGGTAAGAACCCGAACGTAGGCGGCGTCCTCATCGTCAGCCTCGGCTGCGAGGTGATCGATCCGGTCGCGCTGGGCGAAGCGATCCGCGTAACCGGCAAGCCTGTCGAAGTGTTCGACATTCAATCGGTCGGCGGTTCGGTGAAGGCGATCCAGCACGGCGTCGAGCTCGCCCGCCGCATGCGCGCGCTGCTGGACCAGGAGGAGAAGACGGCGATCCCGCTCAGCGAGCTGAAGGTAGGCGTGAAGTGCGGCGGATCCGACGCTACCTCGGGGCTGGCATCGAACCCGGCGCTCGGCGCCGCGGCCGATTCCCTCATCTCCGAAGGCGGCGGCATCGTCATCGGGGAGACGACGGAGATCATCGGGGCGGAGCATGTGCTCGCAGAGCGCTGCCGGACGCCGGAGGTGTCGGAGCGGCTGTATTCGATCGTCGAGCGGTTCGAGAAGGAGGTCGAGCGGATGGGGGCCGACATGCGCGGCGGCAATCCGAGTCCCGGCAACATCGCCGGCGGCTTGACGACGATCGAAGAGAAGTCGCTCGGCTGCATCAGCAAATGCGGTACCGCGCCGATCGAAGGCATCGTCGAGTACGCGGAGCACATTCCGCGCGGCGGCCTGTACTTCATGGACTCGCCCGGCAACGACATCGAATGCGTATCCGGCATGGCGGCCGGCGGCGCGCATATCGTGTGCTTCACGACGGGGCGGGGAACGCCCACAGGTGCTGCCGTCGTCCCGGTTATCAAGATTACGGGCAATAAGAAAATGTACGAGCGGATGACGGACAACATGGACGTCGACGTAAGCGATTTGCTGGAGGGCACGCTCAGCATGGAAGCGGCGGGAGACCGCATTTGGCAGGAAATCCAGGAAGTGGCGGCCGGCAAGCTGACGAAGGCCGAGGTGCTGGGCCATAACGAGTTCAGCATTAACCGGATCGGGCCTAGCCTATAACCCACATTTCCAATCGAAGAGAGGGCATCCAGATGAAAAGATTGCAAAATCGCATCGCACTTGTAACGGGGGGAAGCCGCGGAATCGGGGAAGCGATCGTGCTGCGGCTCGCGGAGGAAGGCGCCGATGTGGCGATCAACTTCACGTCGACCAGCTCGCGGGTGCTCGCGGAAGCGGTGAAATCCCAGGTAGAAGCGCTAGGTCAGCGAGCGATCGTCGTCCAAGCGGACGTTGGCAAGAAAAGCGACGTGCTCCTCATGTTCGATCAGGTGGAAGCCGAACTCGGGCCTATCGACATTCTCGTGAACAATGCCGGCATCGCGCCGTTCGAATCGTTCCTGAAAGTAACCGAAGAGACATGGGACCGCACATACAACACGAACGTAAAGTCGATCTTCCTTTGCTCGCAGCGGGCCGCCGAAGGGATGGTCAAACGGGCTTACGGCAAAATCGTCAATGTGCTCTCAACCGCCAGCCTCGTCGTCACGAGCCCGGTTATCCCGCATTATCAATCGTCCAAAGCGGCGGCCCATATGCTGACCAAAGGGATGGCGATCGAACTCGGGAAGTTCAATGTCAACGTGAACGCGGTAGGTCCGAGCACGGTCGATACGGACATGTGCACGGATTATTTGGCCGACGAATCGATTCGCCGGAAGGAAGTGGAAGCGAACCCGATGAAGCGCCTGGGGACGGCTCGCCAGATCGGCGATGCGGTCGTCTTCCTCGCCTCCGAGGAAGCGATGCAGGTGAACGGCCATCTGCTGATGGTCGACGGCGGGTTGACCGTCAAGGCCGCGCAGCCGGACGATCATCTCGAGCGATAAGGGAGCGGGACTCCGATGCTGAAGAAAATTCCGAAGCTGCTCCCCCCGGAGCTCGTCAAAATCATGATGGAGATGGGCCACGGCGACGAGCTGATCCTGGCCGATGCGCATTTCCCGGCGGCGAGCCATGCGCAGCGGCTGATCCGCTGTGACGGACACCCGATCCCCCAGCTGCTGGAGGCGGTGCTGGAGCTGTATCCGCTGGACGGCTATGTGGAGGCGCCGGTCGCCCTCATGCAGGTGGTGGAAGGGGATGCGGTCAACCCGGTCATCTGGGACGTCTACCAAAACGTGCTGCAGCAGTCCGGCAACCCGGTTCAGCTCGAGTATGTCGAGCGGTTTGCCTTTTACGAGCGGGCAAAGCGGGCGTATGCCATCGTAGCCAGCGGCGAAACGTCCCAATATGCCAATCTCATATTGAAGAAGGGACTCGTTCTGTAAGTCCATGAAGCCTTTCGCCGGCTAAGAAGTTAGCGGGTGGAGAGGCTTTTTTTTCTGCACAAAAAAGGAATGGTCTGGATAAAGAGCGAATCTTTGGAGGAGGGTATTCGATTCGGCAAAAGCCGATCCCACCATAAAGGAGGAATCCCGATGAATCGTACAGGCCTAAATAAATTGTTCCATATGCAAATTCCCGTCCCCAAGTTGGCGGACGCAATTGAGTGGTACGTAGATCACTTGGGGTTTGTGCTGACCGGGAAAACCGACGGCGTTCACGCTTTTCTCGAGCTGCCGGACGGGCCGATGCTCATGCTGTGGGAGACGAAGGACGCGACGTCGGCGAATTTTACCGTGAACGGTGTGACTTTCCCGGTGCTGCTGTACCAGACGGAAGAGATTCATGCCCTGCATAGGCGACTGGCCGACCTGGGCGTCACGATTCCATTTTTTCAAGACGAAGGCTTCGGTTGGGTTCTGAAATTTTATGACCCGTTCGGTAATATGTGGGGCGTCATTCAGGAGCATCCGGCGGCTCACTAAGAGGAGGCGAAACCGCTATGTATGTCCATTCCGAATTGAGGCATAAACCTAAGTTTCAAGCGATCGGCGTCCGTTGGGTGCGGGGCGATGCGGTCAAGCTGGATGAAGTTACCCGAATGTTCCAGGAACGGAAGGCGGAGATCGGACTAGGAGCCAAGCTAGTCAATCCGGACAAGCGGCTCGGCATCTCGATCCATCATGGGGAGCTGTTCCTCGTCTACTACATGGCGATGGAAGTGAAGAACATTCAGTCGGTGCCGGAGGGCATGGTCGCGTTCACGATGTCGGCGCATCACTATGCGGTCCATACGTATGAAGGCTCGACCGATGCGTTCTGGAAGGAGGACAGCGACTATTACTCGCGGGGCAATCAGTGGATGAAGGAGCAGGGGTATGAGGCGTTGATTTCCAAAGGAGTCCCTTGGTTCGAGGAGTTCGATCAACCTGAATTCGCCCCCGGACAAATCGTGCGCTTGCAGTCGAACGTACCGGTCTATAAGCTCGTACCGGGATTTGATTGACCCATGGAAAAACCATGCTTTCCTTCCTAATAAGCCAAAGCATGGTTTTATTTTATCTTTATTCCGCCGCTCCCGCTTCCTTCACCACTTCGGCGAACAGCTCCAGCGACCGGAGGCGCGCCTGATGATCATAAATGGAGGAGGTCGCGATCAGCTCATCCGCTTGGGTCAAGGTGAGGATCTCGTCCAACCTGCGGCGGATCGTCGCTTTGCCGCCGACCAGCGCGAAACTGAGTTGGCGCTGCACCATCGCCTTCTCATGCTCGGTCCAATACTCGTCCATGTTCCGTACCGGAGGACTCATCATGCCGCTTCTTCCCCGGATGATGTTCAGGAACTGCAGCTGCATCGAGGTAGAGAGATAGTAGGCCTCCTCGTCCGTCTCGGCGGCGAAGACATTGACCGCTACCATGGCGTGCGGATTCTCCAGCGTGTCCGACGGCCGGAACCCGCTGCGGTACAGCTCGAGCGCGGGCAGCAAGTAGTCCGGCGCGAAGTGGCTCGCGAAAGCGAACGGCAGGCCGAGCTGGCCGGCGAGCTGGGCGCTGAAGCCGCTTGAGCCGAGCAACCAGATCGGGATGTCCAGCCCCTCGCCGGGTATCGCCCTAACGCCCAGCGGCCGATTGCCGAGCGCGGGGTTCAAGTAGCCGCGCAGCTCGGCGAGCAGCTCGGGGAAGTCGTCGCCGCTTGACGCCAGGCCGCGGCGCAGCGCCCGGGCGGCGAGCTGGTCGGAACCCGGCGCCCGGCCGAGACCGAGGTCGATGCGGCCGGGATGGAGCGATTCGAGCGTGCCGAATTGCTCGGCGATCATAAGCGGCGCGTGGTTCGGGAGCATGATGCCCCCGGAGCCGACGCGAATCGTCGAAGTACCCGCCGCTACGTGGCCGATGACGACCGAAGTCGCCGCGCTGGCGACGCCCGGCATGTTGTGATGCTCGGCGAGCCAGAACCGGCGGTAGCCCCAACGCTCCGCATGCTGGGCCAGATCGAGCGTGTTCCGGAACGATTGCGCCGCCGTACTGCCCTGCGTAATCATAGCCAGATCGAGCACCGAGATGGGGATATGGCGGTTGGTGGCTTCATGAGGGTGAGCTTCATTCATCGGATTCGTCCTCCTAAGAAATCCCTTAGCCGGGATGTAAATGGTTCAATCGTGACAACGTACAGGCACATGCTCCAGGAACAGCTGTACGAATCGTTTCACAGCCGGAGAGCATTCCTTGAACGAAGGGCAGGCGAGACCTAGCTCTCTCCAGAAGGGGGGATCGAGCTTCCGAATTTGCACGTTCGGCAGCGCGTCCGGAAGCGCCAAATCCGCCAGGATCGCGACGCCGAGCCCTTCCTCGATCATTTTCAGAATCGTGCTCGTGTGCAAGAACTGGTAATCGAAGCTGGGCTGGACGCCTGCCTGCTGGAATAGGCTCAGAATAGGCGCTTCGTACCCTTTTTGAATAATAAACGGCAATCGGTCCAGACACGTGACGGGAACCGCACTCTTGTCGCACAAGGGGTGATCGTGAGGGAGCACGACGACCATCTCGTTAGCCGTCAGCTGCTGAACCTCGAACTCCTCGTTCGGCAGCACCACGATCCCGATGTCGACTACACGGGAGGCGATCCACTCCTCCACTTCCTCATAAGTCCCTTCCAACAATACGAGCTCCACCTTAGGGTGCTTCCGGCGGAACGTGCCGATTATGCCCGGCAAGTAATGAGCCGATACGCTCGGGAAGCTGCCGATGCGCACGGTCCCGTCCTCCAGCCCTCGTCCCGCGCGGGCTTCCTGTTCGATATGCTCGAACCGGCACATGATCTCCCGCGCATGGACGAGAATCCGCTTGCCGGCGTCCGTCAGCGCGAGACCGGTACGGCGGTCGCGGATAAGGAGCTTCAGACCGAGCTCGCTCTCGAGTCCGGAGATCGCATGGCTGACCGCGGGCTGCGTCATGTTGAGCGCCTGGGCGGCCTTCGTGAAGCTGCCCAGTTCGGCGGCTTTGACGAAGACGATAAGCTGTGTAATGGTCATAACCGATTCCTTATATCCTCTATAATTAAGATTCATTTTCCTTATGGTAATTCGAAGTGTATCATAAGGTCACACGCATGACAAGGAGTGACTCTTGTGGGTACATCGAACCGCGTTCAATCTACTTGGCTGCTAATCGGCCTTATCCTTATATGGGGCGTGAACTGGCCGATCTCCAAGCTCGCTCTCACATACGCGCCCCCGATCCTATTCTCAGGCGTACGAACCATTGTGGGCGGGCTGCTGCTGCTGATCGTCGCACTCCCGAGGTACAAGAAGCTGAGGCTTCGCGAGACATGGTACATCTATTTGATCTCCTCGGTGGTCAATATCATCCTATACTATGGTCTCCAAACGGTCGGCCTTACGTACTTGCCTTCCGGTTTATTCTCAGCCATTGTCTTCCTGCAGCCGGTGCTCGTCGGGGTGTTCGCGTGGATGTGGCTCAGCGAGCCGATGTTCGGGCTGAAGCTCTTCGGCCTATTCGTCGGGTTCGCGGGCGTGGGGGTTATCAGCATCGGAGGCTTATCGGCCCATATCTCGTTTGTCGGGATCCTGCTGGCGCTCGGTTCGGCGCTTAGCTGGGCGCTTGGGACCATTTATGTGAAAAAAATCGGCACTCTCGTTGACCCGATCTGGCTCGTGACGATGCAACTGATCATCGGAGGTCTGTTCATGTCAGGGCTCGGCACGGAAGTGGAGAGTTGGTCCAGCATCGTCTGGAGCCCGACCTTCGTCGCCTGCCTGCTGTTCATCTCCATCTTCGTGATCGCCCTCGGCTGGCTCGTGTTCTACAAGCTGATCGGATCGGGAGAAGCGAGCAAGGTTGCGGCTTACACGTTCTTAATTCCCGTCGTCGCCATCGTGACCGGCATCCTCTTCCTGCATGAACCGTTTACGCTGTCTTTGCTGGGCGGGCTGTTGCTGATCATCCTCAGCATCCTGTGCGTGAACCGCAAGCCGAAGCGGCTGGCCATGAGCGCATCGATTCCGAGGCCGGCGAAATAACGATCGTTACAAGTACCTCTGGACGAAATGGGTCCGGAGGTTTTTTTGTATGCTTGCCCGATCTTAGATCGAACGCGCGTCATCCTCATAATTTTTCCCGGAAGTTGCCATAATACGGTTTAGCATGTCGATAGCTGACAATATTCCATAGTAAGGAGATGCTGACCGATGGCAATGAAAAAATGGGCGCTGGCGCTCACGATGGCGGCCGTGCTCGTATCCGGAGGCTGCGCCAAAAAGCCGACCGAGGGAGGGCCTGGCGCTACGGCGACGCCGGCTCCGACGGCGGGTACGAACCAGGGTGCAGGAGGAGCCGCCGGCGGCGGAGCCGGGGCTAACTTCAAGTTCGGCATGGTGACCGACGTGGGCGGCGTAAACGACAAATCGTTCAACCAGGCGGCGTGGGAAGGGTTGCAAAAGCTCCAGAAGGACACCGGCGCGAGTGTGAAATATTTGCAAAGCAAATCGGATGCGGAATATGCAACGAACTTGACGCAGTTCGTCAGGGACAACTATTCGCTCTCCTGGGGCATCGGCTTCCTGCTCGGAGACGCGATCAAGACAGTGGCGACGCAGAATCCGAACGCCAAGCTGGCGATCGTCGATAACGTGGTCGATGCGCCGAACGTGGCGTCGGTCGTTTTTGCCGAGAACGAAGGCTCGTACTTGGTCGGCGTAGTGGCAGGGTTGTCCACGAAATCCAACAAAGTCGGCTTCGTAGGCGGCATTGAGTCGCCGCTCATCAAGCGGTTCGAGGCGGGCTTCCGCGAAGGCGTCAAAGCGGTCAACCCGAATGCGACGATCTCCGTGAACTACACGGGCGCGTTCGACAAGCCGGATCTGGGCAAGACGACCGCGGCGACACTGTACAACAGCGGTGTGGACATTATCTTCCACGCGTCCGGCGGTACGGGCAACGGCGTCTTTAATGAAGCGAAGGACCGCAACCGCGCCGGAGGTAAGAAAGTATGGGTTATCGGCGTGGACCGTGACCAATCGCTCGAATTCGGCGACGACGTGACGCTCACGTCGATGGTGAAGCGCGTCGATCTGGCCGTGGAGCGCATCTCCAAGGAAGTCATCGACGGCACGTTCAAGGCGGGGACGACGACCTCACTGGGCTTGAAGGACGATGCGGTGGGAATCCCGGACACATCGAAGAAGAACGTATCGGCCGATATTCTGGCCAAGGTCGAGGAGTACAAGAAGAAGATCGTGAGCGGGGAGATCAAAGTCCCGACCCAGTAACCGGCGGGATCCTGCCCGAAGAGCACATTACGACGAGACGGAAAGGGTGATTCGATGGACGCTGCAGCCACGGTTGTGGAGCTCCGGCACATTACGAAACGGTTCCCCGGTATTGTAGCGAACGATTCGATTTCCTTGACGCTCCTGAAGGGCGAGATTCACGCATTGCTGGGGGAGAATGGAGCGGGCAAGTCGACGCTCATGAACATTCTGTTCGGGCTGTACCAGCCGGACGAGGGGCAAATCCTCATTCACAACCGGGAGGTCGCGATCGACAGCCCGAACCGGGCGATCGAGCTCGGCATCGGCATGGTGCATCAGCATTTCAAGCTGGTGCAGCCGTTCACCGTGACGGAGAACATCATCCTGGGCATGGAGCCGAAGGCGGGAGTCACGATCAACTATCGCGCGGCTGCCGCTCAAGTGGCGGAGCTGTCCCGCCGGTACGGCTTGAAGGTTGATCCGGATTCCAGGGTAGACCGCATCTCCGTCGGTATGCAGCAGCGGGTAGAAATTCTGAAAGTGCTGTACCGGGGCGCGGACATTCTCATTTTCGACGAACCGACCGCGGTGCTGACACCCCAGGAAATTGCCGAGCTGATGGCAATCCTGCGTAATTTGGCGGCCGAGGGCAAGTCGATCATCCTCATTACCCATAAGCTGAAGGAAATAATGGAGATCGCGGATCGGGTGACGATCATTCGGCGAGGCAAGATCATCGATACGGTTCGGAAGGTCGAGACCAATCCCAACATGCTGGCGGAGAAAATGGTCGGGCGGGGCGTGAGCTTCAAGGTCAGCAAGACGAAGGCCCAGCCGGGGGAACCGGTGCTGAAAGTGAGCGGCCTGCGCACCGCAGGAGGCCGAGGCGCCTCGGCGCTCAAGGATATGAGCTTCGAGGTGCGGGCTGGAGAAATACTCGGCATCGCCGGGGTGGACGGCAACGGCCAGAAGGAGCTGATCGAGGCGCTCACCGGACTCGGGTCTGTCGAGAGCGGCTCGATCAAGCTGCGGGGTGCGGAGCTCACAGGCCGCTCCCCCCGGACGATCTCGGAGGCGGGCATCTCTCATATCCCGGAAGACCGCCACAAGCACGGGCTCGTGCTCGATTTCGGCATGAACGAGAACATGGTGCTGAGCACGTATTTTCGCCCGATCTATACGCGGGGTCCGCTGCTCAACTACGAGACGATCGACAAGCACGCGGCCAAGCTGATCGAGGAGTTCGACGTCCGGACGCCGTCGATCTATACGAAAGGGCGTGCCCTGTCCGGCGGCAACCAGCAGAAGGCGATCATCGCGCGCGAGATCGACAAAAACCCGGATCTGCTGCTGGCCGTGCAGCCTACTCGCGGGCTCGATGTCGGCGCGATCGAGTTCGTGCACCGGCGGCTGATCGAGCAGCGAAACCAGGGCAAGGCCGTGCTGCTCGTCTCGTTCGAGATGGACGAAATCTTGAACGTGTCCGACCGGATCGCCGTTATCTACGACGGCCGGCTGATCGGGATCGTCGATCCGGACGAGACGAACGACCGCGAGCTCGGGTTAATGATGGCCGGTACGGCGATACACGGCGACGACACGGGGAGGGGGGCCTAGATGAATAGGCTTATTCGCATCATGACGGCCGATTCCGCGCTTGTCCCGCTGGCGGCCATTCTCATGGGGCTCGTGCTTGGCGCGCTCGTCATGCTGGTCGGGGGCTACAATCCGCTCACTGCCTACTGGGCGCTTCTGACCAAAGTGTTCGGCAGCCGCTATAACCTCGGCGAGACGATCCGCGAGATCATCCCGCTCATGCTGACCGGTCTTGCCGTGGCCTTCGCGTTCCGCACGGGGCTGTTCAATATCGGCGGGGAAGGCCAATTTATGATCGGGGCGACGTTCGCCACGCTGGTCGGTGTCAAGTTGACCGGACTGCCGTGGATCCTTCATGCCCCGCTCGCCACCCTGGTCGGCGCTCTGCTCGGCGGCGTATGGGGCGGAATCGCCGGATATTTGAAGGCGAAGCGCGGAGTGAACGAAGTGATCACGACGATTATGCTGAACTGGATCGCTTTGTACTTAAGCAGCTATATCGTGGAAAATTTCATGCTGCAGCCCGGCCAGCAGCGCTCCCTGCCGATCCAGGCCAGCGCATCGCTGAGCATAGGCTGGCTGTCGGCCCTGTTCGACAATGCGCGGCTGCATTGGGGGATCGTGCTTGCGCCTCTTGCGGCGGTTGCGTTTTATTTTCTCTTGTGGAAGACCCGTCAAGGCTATGAGCTGAGAGCCGTCGGCCACAATGCGGAAGCCGCCCGCTACGCGGGGATGAACGTGAACCGGAACATCGTGAAGGCGATGTTCATCGGCGGCGTGTTCGCCGGGCTAGCCGGCGTGTTCGAGGTGCTCGGCGTGTTCCACTATCAGGTGAAGGCGGCTTCGTCCCCTGGATACGGCTTCGACGGAATCGCCGTCGCGCTGCTCGGGATGAATCACCCGCTCGGCGTCGTGCTCGCCGCCTGTCTGTTCGGGATGCTGACATATGGCTCGACCGGCATGAGCTTCGCCGCCGACGTCCCGCCGGAGATCATCCGCGTCGTGATCGGTTCGGTCATTTTCTTCGTGGCGGCCCAAGGCATCGTGCGGATCGTGCTGGCCCCGTTGCGGCGGAAAGGGAAGGGAACAGCGAATGGGAACACTTGAGACGCTCGGCCAGCTCGTCAACATCACGCTCGTCTATTCGACCGCCCTCATCTTCGCTGCGCTCGGCGGCATTTTCTCGGAGCGTTCCGGCATCGTGAACATCGGGCTCGAAGGGCTGATGACGGCAGGTGCGTTCGGCTCAGCCATTACCGTCTTCTACTTGGAGCAAGCCGGCGTGGGTGCGGTGTCCCCCTGGGTGGGCCTTCTGGCCTCCATCGCTGCAGGGCTCGTCTTTGCTTGGATCCATGCGGTCGCTACGATTACGTTCAAGGCCGATCAGGTCGTAAGCGGCGTCGTCATTAACTTCCTCGCGGCCGGGCTGACGTTGTTCCTCGTGAAGCTGCTGTTCGCGGGAGCGGGTCAGACGGATACGCTGAATGAAGTGTTCGGCAAGTGGGACATCCTTGGGCTGAGCGGCATCCCTTTCCTCGGACAAGCGCTGTTCTACGCTTACCCGACGACTTACATCGCCTTGCTGTGCGTTCTGCTGACCGCGTTCGTGCTGTACAAGACTCCGTTCGGCTTGCGGCTGCGTGCGGTGGGCGAGCATCCGAGCACAGCCGATACGGTGGGCGTGAAGGTGAGGCGGATGCGCTACATCGGGGTGCTGCTTAGCGGAGCGCTGGCCGGTCTCGGCGGTGCGACGATTACGCTGACGACGACGAGCAGCTTTTCGCACAACACGATCTCGGGACAAGGGTTCATCGCGCTCGCCGCCATGATCTTCGGCAAGTGGAATCCGGCCGGCGCGCTTGGAGCCGCCTTGTTCTTCGGTTTCGCGCAAGCGCTGCGGGTGTTCCTGCAGCAATATCCGGAGGCCCAGAACATCCCGTCCGAATTCTTTTATATGCTGCCGTATTTCTTGACCATTCTCGTACTGGCCGGAACGGTCGGCCGAGCCTATCCGCCGGCGGCTCTCGGCGAGCCTTACGATCCTTCCAAGCGATAAGCGGCGGATTCACGCGCGATCAATTAGAGGTTGTTCCTCCCGCCCATTTGTACTATGCTAGAACTATGGATTCACAAGGTCCGGCTACGGGAGGAACGGCTTCATGGGCACCCTGCTATTCGAATACAAGAATCAGAAGGTCGAAGGCTATCCTTTCAAATTTATTCGCTACAGTCAGCAGAACTTGAGACAACCTATGCACATGCACGACTACGTGCAGATCGCGTATGTCATGAAGGGTGTGTGCAGCCACCAGTTCCGAGGCAAGACGCTTACGGTCGGCAAAGGGGACGTGTTTATCATTCCGCCCGGCATCGAGCACAGCTTGAACGCCTTCGACGGCAAGGAGTTCGAGATCGTGCTCGTCGACTTCATGCCTTATCTCGTCCAGGAGGAGCTGCACTCGTTCGCGGATTCGTACGTCTGGAACATGATCCTCCAGGAGCAGGAGGAAGGCGCTTCCGAGCTGCTGCCCTGGCTGCACATCTCCAAGGACAAGCAACCGCTCGTAGAGCAGCTGCTGTTCGACATTCAGGACGAATTCGAGCATCGGGAGCACGGCTATGAAGTCTCAACTCGCATCAGCCTCGTGAAGCTGCTCATTCTGATCGAGCGGGAGTCGCGCAAGTTCACGGTGAAGCGCCAACCGGGCAACCCGATCCGGCTTATGGAGCGGCCGTTCGGCGGCGTCATCCAGTACATCTGCGACAACTACAGCCTGGACATCCCGCTTGAGAAGGCCGCGGAGCTCGCCGGGATGACGCCGGCGTACTTCAGCCACGCGTTCAAGAAAGAGACGGGCCAGACGTTCGTCGATTTCGTGCACGAAGTGCGGATCGAGCGGGCGATGGAGCTCATTCGGCAAAACGTGCATACGATGACCCAAGTGTGCTTCCAGGTGGGGTTCCGGCATTTGAGCCATTTTATCCGCACGTTCAAGAAACGGACCGGACTGACCCCGACCGAGTACAAAAAGACGTTTGCCCCCAGCGAAAAATAAAGCAATCGGCTAACAAAAATAGTGCAAGAGGAAAAGACGGCCTCAAGGTATAGTTACCTTGTAGCCGTCTTTTTTGGCATTTTCCGCAATCATCCTATTGAAAAGAGGAACATATCGCATGAGCGCAAAAACGATCAAAGTAGGCATTATCGGACAAGGCCGCAGCGGCCGCAACATCCACGCGCACGGTCTCGTTCGGCTGAAGGACAAATTTACGATTACGGCGGTAGCCGACGGATTGGAAGATCGCCGCAAGCGCGCGGTGGAGGAGTTCGGCTGCAACGCTTACGCGACATGGCAGGAAATGGTCGAGAACGAGCAGCTCGATCTGGTAGTGAACGCTTCGCCTAGCGATCTCCACTTCCCGATCTCGCTGGAGCTGTTGAAACGCGGCATCAACGTCCTGTGCGAGAAGCCGCTCGCGAAAACCCCGGAGGAAGTGGACCAGCTGATCGCCGCTCAAAAGTCGGGCGCGCGTCTGTCCGTGTTCCAGCAATCCCGCTATATGCCGGCTTTCCTCAAAATGCGTGAGATCATCGAATCGGGCGTCCTGGGCCGCATCGTCCAAGTCGACTTCACGAGCAACGGCTTCGCCCGCCGCTGGGACTGGCAGACGCTGCAGAGCAACAACGGCGGCAACCTGCTGAACACCGGTCCGCATCCGGTCGACCAAGCGCTGCAGCTGTTCGGCACCGACCTCATGCCGCAGGTGACTTGCATCATGGACCGCGCTAACACGTTCGGCGATGCCGAAGATTATGTGAAGATCATCCTTCGCGGCCCGGGCCGTCCGACGATCGACTTGGAGATCTCGTCCTGCTCGGTCTATCCGAGAGCGCAATTCACGATTCAAGGTACGAACGGAGGTTTGACGGGCAATTCGAGCAAACTGACTTGGAAGTACTTCAAGCCGGATGAAGCGCCGAAGCAAGAGCTGATCACCCAGCCGCTCGTCGACAAGAACGGCAACCCGGCGTACTGCAGCGAGCAATTGACCTGGTATGAGGACAACTGGGAAAATGTAGCTCCGGAGGGGATGAACGCGTTCGAAGTGATGACGAACACCCTCTACAAGAAGCTGTACGCTACGATGACGGAAGGCGCGGCGCCGGAAATTACGCCGGAGCAAATCCGCCAGCAGATGGCGGTTATGCAAGAGTGCCGTCGCCAAAACCCGCATATTTATACGACGGCCTAAGTCGGGATATAGAGCCTGTGAGAACCTTCGGAGCGATTGCTTCGGAGGTTTCTTTTGCTTTTGTGCCGCGCACGAGAGTGACTTTTTTACTTTGGAGCCTCGGCGTCGGCCGATTTCCGCGCTCTAGAGTAACTTTATTACTTTAGAGCCTCGCCGTCCGTCGGTTTCCGCGCTCTAGAGTAACGTCCTTTCATTGCAACTGGGACGGTTTCCGGTATACTGAAAATTAGTAGAAAGATGAACTAGAGGAGGCGAACGGGATGGACCAAGCGTTATTCGAAGCTGTAAAGCGTAAAGAGTTGGAGGCCGTGCGGTCGCTTTGCGAAGAGCGCCCCGAGCTGGTCAACCGGCGGGATGCCCAAGGGAACAGCCCGATTCTGCTCGCGGCTTATTATGGGGCACGGGACATCGTGGCCTACTTGCTGGAGAAGGGGGCGCTGCTGAATCTATACGAGGCATGCGCGCTCGGCAAGCTGGAGACGGTGCGCAGCCTGGTGCAGCAAAAGCCGGAGCTGCTGAACAGCTACGCGCACGACGGGTTCACGCCGATCGGGCTCGCGGCGTTCTTCGGGCACGAGGACGTGGCCCGGCTGCTCCTCAAGCTCGGGGCCGACGTGAAGACGGCCTCGTACAACACGATGCGCGTGACGCCGCTGCACAGCGCAGCCGCGACCCGGCAGCTCGCGATCGCGGAGCTGCTGCTGCAGCACGGCGCGAACGTGAACGCGCGCCAGCAATCGGAATGGACCCCGCTGCACAGCGCGGTCCACAACAAGCAAGCCGCGATGGTGCGGCTGCTGCTCGAGCACGGCGCGGATCCGCTCGCGGCCAACGACCGCGGCCTGACGCCGCGGGGGATGGCGCAGGACAGCGGCGACGCCGAGCTCATCGCGCTGCTCGGCTGACGGTGCGATGCATCGCTGCCCGGCACAGGTACTAATAGGCGGTTCGAGAATTGCCGTTATTCAGGCAAGCTCCAATCGATCTCTTCGCTGCCGATTTCCCGCAAGTACCGATTGATCGCCGAGAACGGGCGGCTGCCGAAGAACCCGCGGTGCGCCGACAACGGACTCGGGTGCGGGGACTGGATGATAAAGTGGCGGTTCGTATCGATCATTTGCCGCTTCTGGCCGGCGTGGCTCCCCCACAGGACGAAGATGACCGGCTGGACCCGCTCGTTCAAGAGCGCGATGATCCGGTCGGTGAACGTCTCCCAGCCTTTGCCCTTATGCGAATTGGGCAGGCTCTCCCGCACGGTCAGCACGGTGTTCAGCAGGAGCACGCCTTGCCGCGCCCATCCCAGCAGATGGCCGTGACGCGGAATCGGCACGCCCAAGTCACTGTGCAGCTCCTTGAACATGTTCTGCAGCGAGGGTGGGGCCGGGACACCTGGCTGGACTGAAAAGCTCAGTCCATGAGCTTGTCCAGGGCCGTGATAGGGATCCTGCCCGAGAATGACGACCTTGGTCGCCTCATAGCCAGTCGTATGCAGTGCATTGAAAATATGGTACATGTCCGGGAACACCGACGCGGTGCGGTATTCGTCCGCCAAAAAATGGCGAAGCTGTTGGTAGTAGGGCTTGGCGAATTCCGGCTCCAAGAGCGGTGCCCAATCGTTGTTCAGCACGGCAGCCATAATGGGTAAAGTCCTCCTGTTTTTTAGGGGCAATGTCCCTATCATTCTATCATATTCGAATGCGAGAGAGGAGAGTGGCACATGGCGCAACAACAAGCAGCGTGGGAGGAATGGATTCGCAATCCGGTCATCCGCGGCTGGTTCGGACGGGCATTCGGCCATCCGACGGACGTGCAGCTAAGGGCCTGGCCGGCGATTCAAGACGGTCAAGCGGTCCTGATCGCCGCTCCGACCGGCTCCGGCAAGACGCTCGCGGGCATGCTGCCCTGCCTCGATCGCATCGTCGAAGCGAAGCTTCGTGACGGAGGGGACACCGGACACACCGGACACACCGGACACACCGGACACACGGGTCGCCGCGGGGTCAGGCTGCTCTATATTACGCCGCTCAAGGCGCTGAACAATGACATCCACCACCACTTGTTCGGGTTCGTGGCGGAGATGGAGGCGTATGCGCGGGAGCAGGCGCTGCCCTGGCCAGGGCTAACCGTCGGCATCCGGACGGGCGACACGACGCAGAGCACGCGGGCGTCGATGATCAAGCATCCGCCGGACGTGCTCGTCACGACGCCGGAGTCGTTGTACCTGCTCCTCGGCTCGGAGAAGGCGAGGGCCATGCTGCAGACGGTAGAGCAAGTCATCGTCGACGAGATTCACCAGCTAGCCGCCGACAAGCGCGGGCTGCACCTGTCCGTCACGCTCGAGCGGCTGAACGCGTGGTGCGGGTGGGAGCTGCAGCGGATCGGCGTCTCGGCGACGATCCAGCCGCTGGAGCGGGTCGCGGCGTTCCTCGTCGGGTACGACGAGGCCGGACACGAGCGGCCTTCGGTGATCGTTCGCAGCCGAATGGACAAACAGTTCGAGCTCAGCGTGGCCATTCCGGAGTCGACACGGCGGCGCCGGAGCGGTAATGATGAGGCCGTCTGGGGGCCACTCCTCGACCTGCTCACCGCCAAGATGGAAGGTGCGCGCTCGGTGCTCATCTTCGTGAACAACCGGCGGCTGTGCGAGCGGATCACCCTGCGGCTGAACGACCACGTCGGCTACGAGATGGCGCGCTCGCACCACGGCAGCGTCTCGCGCGAGAAGCGGCTCGACGTAGAGCGCGCGCTGAAGGCCGGCGAGCTGCGCTGCCTCGTGGCGACCGCCTCGCTCGAGCTCGGCATCGACGTCGGCCACATCGATCTGGTGCTCCAGATCGATTCGCCGCAGAGCGCGGCCGCAGGCATCCAGCGCATCGGGCGCGCAGGCCACAGCGTGGGCGACGTGAGCCGCGGCGTCATCGTCGCCCGCGAGCCGGGCGCGCTCGCCGAGTGCGCGCTGCTCGCCCGCGACATCGCCGCCCGCGCGATCGAGGACATCCGCATCCCCGAGGGGGATGGGGATGTCCTCGCGCAGCAGCTCGTGGCGATGGCCGCCGCGGGCCCGGTTGCCGCGGAGCGCGCGTATGCGCTGCTGCGGCGCAGCTACGGCTACCGGGCGCTCACCCGGTCACGCCTCGCGGGCTTGCTGCAAGTGCTGTCGGGGTACTACCCGTTCAGCAAGCCGCTTTTGGACTGGGAGCGGACCGACAGCGGAAGCGCAAAGCAAGCGCAGTACGCGGAGGCGGAACTCACCGGCACGCTCGCCGCACGCAGCAATACGAAGATGGCCGCCATCCTGGGCGCCGGGACGATCCCGCAGAGCACAGCGTATACGGTGTACCATCATGAATCGCGCGTGCAGCTCGGCGAGCTGGACGAGGAATTCATTCACGAGAGCCGGGTCGGGGACGTGTTCATGCTCGGCACCTCCTCGTGGATGATCCAGTCGATCCAGAATGACCGCGTGACGGTGAGGGAGGCGACGAACGAATTCAGCGAAATTCCGTTTTGGCGCGGAGAGGGGACCGGACGGTCCATCGAGGTGTCCCGGAGAATCGGGGCGATGATCGGGGAGCTGCTCGAACGGAAGCCTTCGGAGGAGGATGAGCCGGACGAATCGGCGGATACGGCGGATGCAACCCCGCTCCCCGCCGAGGCGGTTGAATGGCTCATGGCGAACTACGCCATGGAAGCTTCGGCGGCCGAGCAGCTCGTCTCGCTCGTACGGCGACAACGCCGCGCGTGCGGCGTGCCGACCGATCGGCATATCGTGATCGAGCAATACAAGGACGATGCGGGGCATGTGCATCTCGTCATCCACAGCCTGCTCGGGCGCAGGGTCAACCGTACGTGGCAGCTCGTGCTGCAGCGGGTGCTGGATCAGGCGCTGCCCTATCGGTTCTTTTCTTATGTGAAAGAAAACGGCATCGAATTCGTGTTCCCCGAATGGGACAGCAGCTGGACCGAGCTCATCCTCGGCGTGACCGCCGAGAAGGTCGAGCCGTTGCTGCGCGAGTCGATCGCCGGCTCGCCGCTGTTCGGCGCAGCGTTCCGGCGGCTCGCCGAGACGTCTCTGCTGCTCGCGCGGAACTATGGCCGCACGCCCCTCTGGGTGAAGCGGCTGCGCAGCGAGGCGCTGCTGCGCGACGCGTTGCCGTTCGCGGATGAGTTCCCGCTCATCCGGGAAGCGATGGACGTCTGCCTGGAGGACATGCTGGACTCCGGCTCGCTCATGCAGACGCTGGAAGGCATCGCGTCCGGGGCCATTCATGTGTCGGTGCATCGGAGCATGGCGCCTTCCCCCTATGCTATGCAATTCCTCTTCGAATTCACGAACCAGCAAATCTACGAGTCCGATGCGCTGGCCAAGGACATTCAGCTGCAGCTGATGGCGATCAACAAGGACGCCGCGGTCCGTGCGTTCGGCACGACGGCGATGAAGCAGCTGATCGAGACGCTGGACCCGCAAGGAACGGGCGAATGGACGGATAACGTACCTCAGGCGGTGGAGGATGCCGCCGATCTATACAAAGTGCTCAAGCAGCGGGGAGACAGCACGGAGGACGAGCTGAGGAAGCTCGTCGGCGAAGACCGGGCATCCAGCATCAATCCCTGGATCGGCGAGCTGCAGGCGAAGGACCGGGTGAAGCAAATCGGGCTCGCGGGCGAAGAACGCTGGATCTGCGCGGATGAAGCGGCCACGTACGCAGCGTTCCCGCAAGACCCCCAGTCCGTCCGGTTCATCGTAGGCCGCTACGTCGATCGCCAGCTCTACGTGACGGAAGAGCAGCTGGAACAGCGGTTCGGGCTGCCGGACAAGGACGCCGAGCGGCTGCTGGCGCGATGGGCGGAGGAAGGGCTTGTTGAGCGCTCACCCTTCGCGGACGAGGGCGAGGCGTTATGGACGAGCAGCAAAGCGGCGGAGCAGATGGTCCGGCTGTCGGCGCGCGAGCTTCGGCGCCAGGCCGAACCCGTCGAGGTGTCGCGGCTCAGCGAGCGGATCCTGAAGCTGCAGCTCATCCAGTACGATGACGCCGACGCTTATGCTTCGCTCGCCCCAACCGACAAGCTGCGAGGCGTTATTGAGAAGCTGCAAGGCTTGTACTTGCCCTTGTCCCACTGGGAGACGATCCTATTCCCAACTCGGCTGCCCGACTATCGGAAGGAGACGCTGGATCAGCTGTGTGCCCTGGGGGAAGTCATCTGGCTGGGACGCAAGGCGGAAGGGGACAAGGAAGGGAAAATCGCGTTTTTCCTGACGGAGTCCAAAAGCTTGTACCGACCTTTCCTGAATCGGACGCCACCGGAACGGCCGGAATCGCTTGCTTTGGTTGAGCGGCTCCGGGAGAAAGGCGCGAGCTTCCTGACCGCCTTAAGCCGGGATACCGGGCTCTTGCCGTCGGAGCTGCTGGAGGAGCTCGTACGGCTGGCGTGGGACGGGTACGTCTCGAACGACCAGTTCGCGCCCATGCGTCTGCACGGGGCATCCGGCGGCAGCAAGCCGGCCGCCCGAACAAGCGCGAGAACGGGCAGCTCTCGAAGCAGCGCCAAGTTCCAATCGGGCTTAGGCCGATGGTATTTGCTAGAGACGTTGGATGTGCAGACGCCGGAGAACGGACGTGACGATACCATCTCCGATCCGGCCCCAACCCCGCCAACCGACACCGTGTTAACAGGTTGGATCCAACATTTGATGAACAGCTACGGGCTGTTCACGAAGATCATGCTGGCCGACCGGCTGGACGTGGCGCCCGACCGGCTGAACGAGCCGATCCGGCAGCTCGAGACATGGGGCTTGCTGACGCGCGGCTTGTGGGTACGCGGGGTTCGGGAGCTGCAATATTCCACGCCACCGGATGTGGAAGCGCTGCGGCAGCCCCTCCCGGCGACGGGCGGAGAGACGCCGTGGGTCGTGCTGAGCGCCGTCGATCCGGCGAATCCGCACGGACTGCTCGTGCCATGGCCGGAGGTCGCCGAGTCGGAGTCCGGCCAGGGGACGGCCCCGGCGTTCGCGAGAAGAGCCGGCCACTTCGTCGTTCTTAGACTTGGCCGGCCGATCCTCTGGATCGAAAATAACGGCCGAAGAATATACGAGTTAACTCCAGAGTCCGCCCCTGCTGCGGACAGAAGTAAGGACGCGGTCTATCTCCGTTCCATGCAAGCCATGATCCGGGCCTTGTTCCGGCTAAGCGGCATCCGCAAACTGGTGGTCGATACGTGGAACGGCGTGCCGATTGCCGATTCGGATGCCGCCCGGTTGTTCGAGCGGCTGGGGGCGGAACGGGACCGAGGTTCCGCGGTCATCTGGCTGAGCTCGCTAAACGGGAACGGCGCGTCAGTACAGGCCTCCCGGACAAGATCCTAGCAACATATCTACCCCTGTTCCCTCAATCGATGGCGCTGGCGAAAGGCTCTCGGGCTTACGCCGGCGCCTTTTTTGAAAAACCGCGAGAACGAAAACAAATCCTTGAACCCCAGCGACTCCGCCACCTCCGCAATGACGCTCTCGCTGTACAGCAGCAGCTCCTTCGCTTTGTCGAGCCGCGTCCGGTCGATAAACGATTTCAGACTCTCTCCGCTAGCCGTACGGAATTGAGCCGACAGATAGCCTCGCGTGTAGCCCATCTCCTCCGCCAGCTGCCCAATGCTGACCGGACGTCCTCCCTGCTCTCGCACCCGATCCGTTACGCTTCTGACAAGGGGGTGCTCGGAGCCGGTCTCCTGAACCGCTTCCCGCTCAGCCAAATGCCGGCATAACGCCTGGAGCAGCCCTTCCACGAACATCTTCTCCGCCCTGGTCAGGACAGGCTCCGAGACGATCGTCTCCATCAAGGACATCCATTTCTCGTTCAGCCGGGAGCGCGGCAGCCGATGAACCTTCGGTTCGGGCACCGCCCTAGGCTCGCATTCGAATTTGATCGTGATCCAAGCGCAGTCCAGCTTTTCATACAGAAAAGCATGGTCCGTTCCCGGCGGAATGAGCAGCATATCGCCCTCTTGCAGCACATCCTGCCCGCTGTCGAGCCACACGCCGATCGGACCGCCCAAGGCGAGCTCCAACTGCCAGAACGGGTGAGCGTGAACGGGAATTCGGCCAGTATCGGATTTGCGCATTTTTTCCAGAATGAGCAGGTTCACGGCGTTCATGAGACGATCAGCTCCTAAAGGATGAGTGTACAAAAAGATAAGTTTATCTCGCATTCTGCCATTCGTCCGGGCAGTAGGGAGTGGTACAGTTAGGCTGATTCCATCTTAGCATAGAAGAGGTGCAAGCCAGTGACGCATATACGAGTATTATTGCCGGTCAGTATGCAAAATGCAATCTTTTCAAAAGAAAGCCGCGATGGGCTGGAAACGCTCGGTGAGGTACGCTGGAATGAACGGGACGAGCATCTGACCGAGGAAGAGGCTTTCGACTTCTTGCACGGAGCGGATGTCGTCGTAGGCTCCTGGCGTACGGTGACTCCAACCGGCGCCATCCTGGACCGGTGTCCTACGATCAAGCTGTGGGAGCATGCGGCGGGATCGGTGAAAGGGTTTTTCACGGACGAGCTGAAAGGAAGGGAGCTGCTCATCGCCTCGTGCGCCCCTGCGATCGGGCAAACGGTCGCCGAGCTCGTCTTGGGCGAGCTGATCATTGGGATGCGTCGGGTACTGCCGAATGTGGTCAGCAACCGGACGAACCTTCGTGCACCTCTGCCGGGACGGTCCTATCTAGCCGTGTCGACGATCGGGGTCATCGGAGCGTCGCAGGTCGGACGTCTAGTCATGCAGCTGCTGCGGCCGTTCGGGGCCATGCTCCTCGTGTACGATCCGTTCCTCTCGGCCGAAGAGGCGCAGACGCTCGGCGCGACGAAGGCCGAGTCCGTCCTGGAGCTGTGCCGAGCGGCCGACGGCATCACGATCCACACGCCGCTTACGCCTGAGACGCGTCACATGCTAGGAGCACGCGAGTTCCAGGCGATGAAGGACGACGCCGTATTCATCAACGCTTCGCGGGGCGCTTGCATCGACGAGGCCGCGCTCATCGCGGAGCTGCAGAAAGGGCGGCTGTTCGCCTTCCTCGACGTCTCCGACCCGGAGCCGGCAGCCTCGGACAATCCGATTCGGCACCTGCCGAATGCTGTCTATACGTCGCATATCGCAGGGGGACCGAGCATTCATATCGGCCGTCAGGTCGTCCAAGACATCGAAGCGTTCACGCAGGGGGGCAAACCGAGAATGACCGTCACTTGGGAGATGCTGGACCGGTTGGCCTAGAAAGGGGCGCTGAGCATGAAAGCGATCATGTACTCGTTATTTCCGAAATTTTTGCAACCCCTCAGCTCCGAGCAGTTGGCCGCGGCCGCGGCGGAGTCGGGATTCGATGCGGTCGATCTTGTCGTCCGCGACGGGTTTTGGGTCACGCCCGCCAACATGTCGGAGGAGACGGAAGCGTTCGTTCGCACAATGCGCCAGCGGGGGCTGAGGGTGGAATTCGCCACAACCGGGTACTCGCCCGAACAACTTGCCCATGACACCACCCCGTTGGAAGTCATGTCCGCCTCCGGAATTCGGTCGTTCCGGATGTCGTATTTCGCTTACAACGAGCAAGAGGAGATGTTCGTCCAGCTGGACCGTGCCCGCGCCTCGATGGAGCGGATGGCGGAGCTGTGCGCCCGGTACGGGCTGAAAGCCGTCTACCAAGTGCACCACGGGGGGCAAATGCTCATCCCGCATTCGCTGGCTGCGCTTTACGTCGTCCGCGGTCTGCCGGCGGAACAAGTCGGGATTATGCTCGATCCGGGCAATCAATTCCGGGAGGGCTCGGAGAATTGGCGCCGGGCGATTGCGAGCCTGGGCCCGTATTTGGCCGCCATCGGCGTCAAGGATGGGCGCTACCGGCATAACCCTGAGGAGCGGACGGCGCCTGCGAAAGGCTGGCAGCCGGAGTTCGCGCCCTGCCAGGAGGGGGTAACGAACTGGTCGACGATCGCCGAAGCGCTTCGGGATGCGGAGTTCGGCGGGGTGTTCAATTTCCAGCCATTCTATCATACAGCTGAGCCGGAACGGCTCCTGACGACGTTGAAGGAAGAAGCGGCTTATATTCGGCATACAATGGAGATGGCGATGGAGAAGTCCGTGGAGAGGGGAGTGAAGGAAACGCAATGAAACCGACCGATATGACGATTCAAAGCGTGGAGCTGTATTACTTGCCGGTCGAAACGCGCGTTCCGCTGAAATTCGGCGCGGAGACGCTGACACATGTCACGTGCGCCCGAGCTCGCGTTCGGGTCAGGAATCGGCAAGGCGGGGAGGCCGACGGCTGGGGCGAAACCCCGCTCAGCGTGCAATGGGTATGGCCGAGTTCGCTCGGCTATGAGGTGCGGGAGCAAGCGCTGAAGTCGTTCTGCCTGCATATCGCCCGGGATTTGTCGGGCTGGGCGGAGAGTGGCCATGCATTCGAGCTGGGCCACCGGTACATGCAGGAACGGCTCCCGGGACTCGTGGATCGCTTCAATGCCGAGTCGGGCTTGTCCGAGCCGCTGCCGTACTTAGCTGCGCTCGTATGCTTCTCGGCCTTCGATCTGGCGCTGCATGACGGATTTGGCCAAGTGAACGGCGTCCCCGTGTACGAGACGTACAACGCCGCTTACATGAACCGTGATTTGGGAGCCTATCTTACGCCCGCTGCCGGATCGTCAGCAAGCTTCGAAGGGCTATACCCGGAGCAGTTCCTGGTCAAGCCTGCGCAGCAGGTCCCGGCGTGGCACCTGGTCGGCGGCAAGGACATGCTGTTCCGCCATGAGCTGACCGGAGCGGAGCCGGACGACGGCTATCCGTACGCCCTGGAGGATTGGATCGAGCGGGACGGGCTGACGTGCCTGAAGATCAAGCTGACCGGCAACGACGCGGCCTGGGATTACGACCGACTGCTGCAAGTAGGGCGAATCGCCCTCACGAACGGAGTCGTCTGGCTTACAGCCGACTTCAACTGCCAGGTGCAGGATCCGGCCTATGTGACGGCGATACTCGACCGATTGATGCTGGAGCAGCCGGACATTTACAAATCGATTTTGTACATCGAGCAGCCGTTCCCTTACGATCTGCACGCCCACCGGCTCGACGTCCGCAGCGTCAGCGCACGGAAGCCCCTGTTCATGGATGAGAGCGCCCATGATTGGGAGCTCGTTCGCCTGGGACGCGAGCTCGGCTGGACGGGCGTGGCGCTTAAGACTTGCAAGACGCAGACGGGGGCTCTGCTCAGCCTCGTATGGGCGAAGGCGCATGGCATGACCCTGATGGTTCAGGATCTTACGAATCCGATGCTGGCGCAAATCCCGCACCTGCTCCTCGGCGCTTACGCCGGCACGATCATGGGGGTCGAGACGAACGGGATGCAGTTCTACCCGGAAGCCTCGCGAGCGGAGGCCGCCGTGCATCCCGGCCTTTACGAGCGGCGTAACGGGACGGTTCGTCTGCATACGATTGGCGGTCCCGGCTTCGGGTATCGGCTCGATGAAATCGCGCGGACCCTCCCCGAACCGGCGTTCCGAAGCTAGAAAACGGCCATAATTGCAGCACTGATCAGCGGCTCTTTGGGACGAAGAACTAGTCCTGAAGCCCCGCTGATTTTTTGTTTGCCATCGATGGCCGGCAAAGCCTGGCATCATGGCGATTGTAAATTAGAATAGGAAAATGGTACCAAAAATGGTCGTCGAAATCGGCGGTTTTTTTTATGTTTCTGTCCGATTACAAGGTCCAACGGAGCATTGTTGACAAAATCTTACTAGGATATAGTTTACATGTGTGTAAAAGGAAGGGGGTGAAAAGGATCATGAGATGGAGGATCGAGCCGCCTGCAGCCAAGCGGGAAGTTTATTCCGGCGGTGCCAGAGTCCCCGTAGGCGAGAAGGAGACGTACGTGCTCGACCTCGCCCTGCAGCGGCAAGAGCTGGAGCATTGGTGCTGGGCGGCCATAGCCGCATCGCTCGGCGATTACTACGGCCTGCCGCATCTGTCGCAGCACGAAGTAGCCGGCACGCTGCTCGGGCTGGACTGCACCGGCATCCGCGAGGACCCGCACACGCGCGCCCGCTGCGATGCAACCGCGATGCTCGACGAGGCTCTGAAGCTGGTCGGCTGCTTCAGCCATTGGAGTCCGGGCAGACCGGCGTTCGAGCGGATTCAGGCGGAGATCGACACCGGCCGGCCGGTCTGCCTGGCAGTGGATTGGAAAACCGGCGGCTCGCATTATGCGGTTGTCACCGGGTATAGCGCCGGCTCCCGCGAACTGTTCGTGGAGGATCCGTTGCTCGGTCCGTCCGTACAGCAGTTCGACGCGTTCCCGGCTCATTACCGGGGCACCGGCGGATACTGGCGAGGGACGTACTGGACGTGTCCGCCGACTGCCGGAACGATAAGATCATGAGGGAGATGAAATCGTGAGCCAATACGACGTAGCGGTTGGTCTAAACAGTACGACGCTTGACAAAGGAGCCGCACAGCTTCACGCGGATCCTGGCGCACGCGCCAAATTTTTCAAAGGAACCGAAACCGGGACGTTCAATAAGCTAACCTATACCGCGGACTGGGATATTCAAGCCCCGCCGACGTTCGATCTGAGTCCGCCGCCGGCCGATCAATGGGCACAGTCCATCGACAGCAGCGGCAATCACCCGGATGCGGGTGCGAGACCGACTGTGAACGCGTTTCAGCTCGTCATGCCCACGTTCGCCGCGAGCTATACAATGGGCAGCGCACAGCCGGTTAGCGGCACGACGAAGGTCGTTGTGTTCGCTACCCTCGCTATCCAAGACAGTAAAGCTACGTTCTACCCGGCATCGATATGGCTGGACGAGACGCAAATGAAGGGCTGGGACAAATTCATCCTGAACAAAGTCATCCTGCCCCGCATTTTGCCGCAAGCGCAGCAAATGCTGGCCGGCCTAACCATTCCTCCGCTCTCCTTCTCCCAATCGGGCGTCTCGATCGAGCTGACGCCTCCCATAGCGGCGATTCAGAACAATCAGCTCATCCTGGCGGCCAGCCTCAAAGCCAAACAAACGGTCGACATTACCGGGGTGCAGTGGCCGAATCAACCGCTGTTTCTTCTGCTCAGTCCAACCTTGTTGGAGAATGCCGCTTCCGAGCTTGCCCAGTCGCAGCTCGTCAATCAAATCTTTTCCGACAACGGGGATTACAAAAGCGTCTTGAAGTACGAATGGGAGGCGAAGGTCAACAGCGTCGATTCGATCACCACCCATGCCGACGATCGGACGAAGCTCAGCGCCAATATCGGTTTCGGGTTCACCGCCACCCTCAAGCCCCTTGGTATAGGCGGTCCATGCGCCGTTACTGCGGCGACCAAAACCTTTTAACCGAGCCGAAAGGAGACCTGTATGAGCGCCTTCGACGTCTCAATCTGCATCGACGAGTCTACCCTCAATGGAATCGTCGCCTCCCTGTATGGGCGACCCAGCTTCCGAAGCAAGCTGTTCAGCGGCAACCAGCCGATCCAAATTGCGGGAGTGAATGCCACAGTAGGCTGGAGTGTGGAAGCCCCACCCCTCCTAAGCCTGAACGCTCCCACGAAAGCCCAGTGGGATGCATCCGTGAAAAAGGACGGAACTCTTACAGCTCCAATAGCCCCAGCCATCGTCGTACATATCCCGCAAATCAAGGTTCAGAAAACGGCATCCGGCTCCGTCATGGAAACGACCACCTCCTTCGATGCCATCTGTACGGTTCGCCTCTCGCAAAACTCCATCACCATAGAACCTCTCGCCGTCGTTATCGATCTCACACAAGCTTCCAAAATCGACAAAGTCATTTACGATAAAATTCTCATCCCTCGCATCCTGGACATGGTAGGCACGATGCTTTCGGGCAGGCAGCTGCCGAACATCCAATTCCAGGGCGTATCGTTCGGCCCGTTCGTCCTGGCCGCGGGCAACGGACTGCTCGCCGTAGCCGCGAGCTTGGCAGGCAAGCCGGCCCCGCAGCCGCCCGCGATCGGCAGCTTGCCGAGAGGCCGATTCTCCGTGCTCATGAGTCCGGGGACGATGCAGCTGCTCGCCGATCAAGGAACGAGAAGCCTGCAGGGCAAATCGACCGGTGCGTCCGGCAGCCAAAGCTTCGGGATCGGGAAAGCGAGCTACCACGCCAATGTCCAATTGAATAGCGTATCGGCCAGCGTCTCCCCAACGGATTTGACAACGGTTAACGCTTCGATTGGCGTTCAGGTGTCCGCAAGTGCCGGGGTGGACGTACTGAGTGTCATTACCGACGCCTTCAAAAGCTATTAAACATAACCGGAGGAGGTGATTGTTTATGTCTGATATCGGTTTGAGCTACGACGCGACGACTCAGCCGTCCCGTCTGGGTGTGAAGCTTGGTTTGAGCTTTTCCAACACGACTTTGCGGGCCACCGTAAGGGACGTCGACAACTTCATTGTGAGGCTGACGCCTTCCGGGAACGTGTCGGAGCAAATATTATCCGGGGTCGCTTGGCCGCTCGCCCAATTCCTGGGCACGATCCTGCCCGGCATGACGAAGTCGCTGATCAACGGTTATTCGTTCGAGCCTATGTCGATTACGCCGTCTTCGGTCTCCATCGAAGGGGAAACGTTGACGTTCGCCCCGCAAGACTTAAGCCTGACCGGGTATAACGGCATGCTCCTGGTTCAAGGCTCCATCCACGTAACGTAAGGAGGACGAAGCATGGGATTCATTAGTTACGATATCAGCATCGATCCGGGAAAGCCGGTCGTGGACTTGAGCATCAGCGCTACCCCCAACGATCTGACGGTCAAAGTCGATCAACTGGGAGATTGCAAGATAAAGGCAACCCCGAGTACGGGCACGATCATAGGGGGAGCGATCGCGGGGTCGATCCTTGGGCTGTTCGCCGGTCCGGCAGGGGCGCTGCTCGGAGGAGGGGCCGGAGTCGGTACCGTGTATGCGGTCGGGGAGCTGATTCAATCCGGGATTCAAGACGGTCTTCATAACGGGATCAAAGGCAAGGAGAAAAAGATCGAGTTCGGCAGCCCGCTCGGCTACAGCTTGGACGTGGCCGGGGTAAAGGTCAATTTGACTGTACAGACGCTGAATCTCTCTACCTACAACGGCATGCTGCTCGCGACCGGTGACGTGAAGGTCGACTAAATTATGAAGAACGGAGAATGAGAATGAACAAGACGAAATTCACACAAGCGTGGAACCGGCATATCGCCGAATTCGGGGCCGTCGTACCGCTTGGCGACACCCCGGCCTATCCGCTCGCACGCACGGTGGCTATGCCGCAAGGGCATGCCTATGAGACGGGGGCGCTCAGCTACCGCATGACGGGCTTGAAGCTGCTCGGGCTTGACCGGATGCAATGGGTCGGATCCGACAGGGATGCGGCAGGCGAGCGGGTCGCCCTAGAGCTGAGGCTGGACGGGGTTCGACTGGAAGGCAGGTATGCGGTGGAGGCCAAGTACGATCCGATCGTCGACCTGGACACGGCCGGGAACTTGATGGATATGGCCCAGGAGGCGAGCCGGCCCACCCAAGGCGGCGCCGATCCGGACGACGGAGGGGATCTGGACCCGCAGCAGGAGGAGTGGCTGGGTCAAGCGCGCGATCAACGGACCAAGCTACAGCAGACCGAAAACGGGCAAAAGCTCATGGGGCTCTATAACGAACACAACGAGGTGTACGAGGAGGTGTTCCGGGAGAATGCCGCGCTGACCCCGCTGTGGAGAGCCGACGGCGCGACGAAGGAGATGGCGGCCGATACGCACGAGGCGGTGAAGACGGATGGCGTCGTGAACAAGTCCGACAAAACGTACACCGGCAATCTTACATACAATGCCAACGCTTTCGTGCAGCAGTTGAACGTGGCCAGCGCTTGCGTCTGGTCGGACCCGGACTTCGATCCGTCGGTCGGCCCGACGCCCGACAGCAAGTATTGGAATGCGGCCAAAGCCGCTCTATCCTTCGGCAAAGGAGTGACATTGACGACGAACAACACGAAGGACAACATCCAGGAGCTGAAAGCGACGGACGTGCACGGCACCGTCCAGGCGCATGATCAGGATCTGCCGCAAGTGAGCGACGAAGAGATGATGGACGTGATCGCTCAAGGCAACGGTCCCGGCGGAGGCCTTGCCGCGAGGCGGCCGGACTGGGTCGTCCTCGACGAGCAGGACCGCCACCGGCTTCGCCAGCTGTTCGAAGCGACGATGCGCCAAAAAGCGGAAAAAGCAGCTATTGCCGGGCAACCGCTGTTCGAAGGAGCGCTCTTCGCCGAGATTGGCGGCGTAGAGGCGTTCGTCGAGCTCGTGCTCGAAGCCGGTCCGAACGGCGCGAAGTGCCGCACCGGCTCGGTCCGCCTCGAGCTGCCGGCTTACGAGCTCGACATCGACGATTCCGCTTGGATCGGCGACGCCGGACAAATCGCCCGCAAGCGGCTAGAGAGTATGTCCTTCATCCGCAGCCTGCTCCACGACTCCATCGTAGATCATCTGTCGCGATCGGTAGGGGAATATGCAGCTTCCGCTTATGAAACGGGCGAAATAGGGACGAACCGCCCATGAAAATGCCGCTTGCAGCACCTCTGACGCAAAGTGCAAAACCGGATCCGATCGATCGGATCCGGGTTGAGCTGCTGGCGGATGACCTGGAGCGGTACGCCGAGATGATGGAGCAGGCGCTCAAGCCCCAGCAGCCCTACTTGTCGGACACCGAATACAATTTGTACCGCCGTGGCAAGAAGCTCCGGCCCATGATGATGCTTCTGTCCGCCCGGATGCTGCACGGTCCCGACACTCCGCTGCCGCAGAAGGCGATCCAAGGCGCCGTCTCGCTCGAGATGCTCCATGTGGCGACGCTGATCCATGACGACATTATCGACGATGCCCTCGTCCGCCGAGGCATGGCGTCCGTCAACGCGTCGCGAGGCGTGGAGGCTGCGATCTTGATCGGCGATATGCAATTCGTGCAAGCGATCCGCGGATTCGTGGATGCCATCGATACGCAGCAGGACATGGGACTCGTGAAGCTGGTGCTCGATACGGCATTCCGCATTTGCTGCGGAGAGCTCGACGAGCTGGAGACCGACCCCTCGCTATCCCCGGCCGAGCTTCGGAAGCGGTATATGGAGACGATCGAGCGGAAGACCGCCATTCTCTTCGGACTGGCGTGCGAATCGGGCGCCACGCTGGCGGGCGGGCGAACAAGCGATTCCCGCAGAGCCGGCTTCTACGGCCGCCGGGTCGGCCGGGCATTCCAGATCATGGACGACTTGTTCGACTTCGTCCAAGACGATGCGGCCTCCGGCAAGACACGGGGGATGGATCTGTCCCGCCGCCGGATGTCGCTGCCTATTCTATATGCGATGGAGGAGCTGGGCCCGTGGCATCCGGTCAGCCGGATTATGCGCGGTGCGGAGTATTCGCGGGAGGAGCTTGAGACGGGCGTGGTAGCCGTACGCCACACCGCCGGGTTCAACCGCGCCTATGCGGATGCCCGCAGCCAGGCGCTGGACGCGCTCGAGTATTTGAAGCCTTTCCCGCGCAACCGGTATCGCAAGGCGCTGGAGGATATCGCGCTGTATGTTGTGGACCGCAGCTTTTGACATAAAGGAGGACATTTATGGGAGCAAGGCTGTTCGCTTTTATATACAAGACGATCCAGAAACGGGCGAATGACCCGAACAATCGCACGTTCTGGCTGCCCGCCGCGCTGCAGAAGCTGGATAAACCGGACGGATCGGGCAAGCTGCTTCCGCTGCAGGGCACGGATTGGAAGCTGGGCAATATTACCGGCACGGCCGGCACGTTGTTCCAGAATACGATCAAGGGGCAATGGTGGCTGAAGGTCGGGAGGGATCGCCGTGGCGATCCGGAGCTGAAGAAGCACCAGCCGATCGCCTGTCCGAACGAGCCTTGGCCGCGTCTGGAGATGCCGGCCGTAACCGTATACGGGCTGGAAAACGTCGGTCTGCTTGACAATCCGCTCACTACGCAGCCAGGATCCGGCTACAGCACCGTGATGACGCTTCAATTCGGCTACTATTCCGGCCAGAATGGAGGGCCGTCGTTAAGCCAGCTTCATCTGGAAGGCCAATACGCCATGAGCCAATGCGTCTGCAGCGCTCCGGCGACGGGCTCGGGAGAAGCGGCACCGACCGCCTGCGACCACTGGATCCCGGATAACGATATCCGGGGCACCGGCACCTTCAAAATCACCATGACCGGCGTGTATGTGGACGCCACGGTCGTCGTCGCCGTGAACGGTACGGGCCCGGCCAGAACGCTGCAGCTGACGATCAGCGAGATGACGCTGCGGGGAGCGGAGGGGAAGCTGCCGGATCTCACCGTCGACGAGCTGACGCTCGATACGTCGATGACCTGGATCGCGGACAACATCTGGCTGCCCAAGGCCAAGGACGCGCTGGCGAGCGAGGACGGCCGCAAAGGGCTGCTGCTCAATATCTCGGCGGCGCTGAACCAGCCGTCGAACCGGCAAGTGCTGGAACAGACGCTGTCCAAACATTTCAGCGGAGTGCTGGACGACACCCTCGGTCCGATTCCGCCGAATTCGCTGCCGAGCAGCGGCCCGGCCGTCTCCAATCCGGCTGATCAATATTTGTTCGATCGCGTACGCGCCTCTCTGAACACCGCCGCAAGCGATTACTACTTGCCCAAGGTCGTGAGCCGCAATACGGACCCGAACCTGGAGCCGTATCGGATCGATGTCATCTCGCTCGGCGATCAGAGCGCCGAGGGCCTCGATTTCCGCAATTTGCAGCTGAAGCAAGTGGTCATCCAAGGATTGTCCAATATCGCCGCACCGGCTGATCGGCTCGCGCTGCAAGAGAACAGCATGGACGGCACGCTGCTGCTGTCCACCCTTAATCCTCCTCCGCAGGTACCCGTGGTGCGAGGAGGTTCAACCGTGAACGTCCAGGTTCCGGCATCGCCGCTCCTCATCACCGGACAATTCTCGCTGCAGGTGGACGGCGACGACGAGCCGTTGGGTGGTTCGTTCGTGATCCGCGTCGTCCGCTCCACCGTGTCGGCCTCGATGATGGCAACCGGTGGCGAGTTGGCCGAGCTCGACATTCAGTTCTCGAAGCTGCTGCTGGACGCAGCACCCGGCGATATCCGGATCGAGCTTCAGATCGATTCCGCATTCGGAGACATCATCAACGAGGTGTTCAATCAAGACGATATTAAGCGCCGGGCGCTCGAAGGGATCAACGCCCGGGCGGCCCAAAATCTCGGCGCGATCGGACGGACGGCGACCGACGGCGCCAAAAAAATCATCGCCGGGAAGCTCGACGCCTAACCTGCAACTCATCCTGCATTTTGCGAACGTTCTTCCGACCCGATACCCTGGCACTAGCGACGACCGGTTGGGTCGGTAGAGGCGTTCAGCCTTTTACCTGGAGGGCTCCGATGCCGTACACGCATTTTCGCATGATTGGCTATGAAGTGCCGACTGTTACCCTCAGACCGACCAATTACAATGATCGACTATCCGGCTGGGACCCCGGGACCGAAACCCCCAAGGTTGCCAGGATCCCGGTGCCGGACGATTTGCCGGACGACGCCCGCAAGCGGCTGAGGCGCCTGGCCAGCGTGGTGAATGCCGCTTGGCTGCGCCACAGCTTGCTCTTAAGCGACAACCCGAGTACGCTCAAAATTTTCATCGTGCCGGAATTTTACTTCCGCCCGGACAAAGCGGCGATCGCCAGCAACAGCTACCCGGACAACGTCGCCAACCGCATTTTCCAAACGCTGAACAGCATGTTCTCGCACGCCGACTTCAAGGATTGGTTGTTCGTCTGCGGAACGGTGATCTGGGATTCAGCCAACGATACGTTCGCCAAAACGAAGCTGTACTTTAATACGGGGGTCGTAGTGGAAGGGGGGAAAACCAACTCCATCCGCCTCGTGGAGAAGAAGATAAATTCTTCGATCGATGGAGTGCCTCCGACCTTTTTTGCGCCTGGAGCCGATGCAAAAGTGAAGCTGATTTTCGATGAGTGGAGCGCGAAGCGCCTGCGCGTCTTCGACTTGGCGGGCATCTCCTTCGGTCTTGAGGTGTGCCTGGATCATGGACTCAAGGTGCTGAAGACGACATTGGCACAATGGCAAGCGAACGAGGGTGCGACGAAATCGATCAAGCTGCATCTCCTGTCGGCCGGCGGAAAGCCGCTGGAAACGGATGCTGTGGCGGCCAAGAAAGGCGGATACATCCTGCGCAACGATGGGCATGTGCTATGGGGGCCTAATACGGAACTGAAGCAAGTTCCCACTAGTGGAACCACTTTAGTAGATACGGCGAACGAGTATGTGTGGAATGTAGATTCATCCCTTCAGCTGCCCGTGCCGACGGGTTACGTCTCCATCACGCAAAGGGTCGTCTTCTACCCGGCTCTTCCAATCCCGACTTAAGGCGGACGCCGCACAGGTTAACGGTTTTCCCATTTCAATTCAGAGAGGGTTTTGCACTTGAACTATGCAGAGCTTCGGCAGCGACTGGACATTTCCAATGGGACAGTCACGGTTTCGTCGAGTACGCTGACGTCTTCCATTAACGATTTCCTCGTCCGCTACTACAACGGACAGCCGATCGTCCTGACTGCGGCTGTGCCCGGACCGGACGACGGGCAGAACGACACGGTCGTCATTCGAGGGGAAGCCAGCTTCCTGAATATGCCGAATTTGCCGGTAGAGCTTCGGGCGAGCCTCGACCCGGAGGAGCAGGTGCATCTATCGCTTCGGTACACGGTGCTTGGCGAGACGCCCGACATCAATGCCTGGAAGTTCTCGCGCAGCTTCCCAAGCTTGCCCCAAGTGATGGACTGGAACAAAACGTACGACGACCCGTATTCCATTCCGCTCGATCAGCTGCGCTTATCCGATTCCTCCTTCGTCGTCGTCACCCATCCCGTACAGGATTCCCGCTTCCAAGTGCCGCTCGTCCCCGGCATCAACTTCGTCGGCCGGCTGCATCCGACCGGGATCGTCGGCATCATCGAGAGCGTGTTCAACCACAGCGGAGATCCGCTAACGCTGTACGGAACCGTGCGCATCCCTACGCCGACCGAGGCGGCTATTCCGCTCAAGCCTTTCCAGTACCCGTGGGATCTCGAAGCGCCGCCCGCCGGCATCACGCTGCAATGCGATCTCGGCTTGGGCTTAACGATCGGCGGCATGACGTTAGGGGATACGGTGTTCCGTTTGTACTCGCCGATCACGGCCGATTGGACGGAGCGCAATGCTACATATAAGCCGATTCTCGCTTATGGCGGGAAGCTCAGCATCCCGAGCGCCAATCTGGAAGTCGATGTAGTCGCGCCTACGGAACCGGGCAGCCGAGAGCTGCTGCTGCTGGGCAGCTTCGAGGGGCTCTCGATCGCCAATCTGGCCCATCTCGCCGATATGGACGGCAGCGGGGATTTCCTGGCCAACATGCCGGATCAGATTAAACAACTCGGCAGCGCGCTCGGCCAGCTGCAGCTGACGCATGCCGCGATTGACTTGGCTCTGCCGACGGCGACCGGCTTCGAGCTGGGCATGGTTTCGGTTACGATCGGCATGCCGGACTTGAAGTGGAACGTATGGGACGGTCATTTCGAGATCGACTCGATCGAATCCCGGTTCACCGTCTTGTATCCGTTCAACAAGCTGAAGCGGAAAGTGGAAGTGACGGTGATCGGCTCCATGCAGATCGAGGGCGTGCCGATCAACGTGTATGCCGGGAACACGGACGGATTCACCGTCTTCGCCGAACTCGGCGAGAAGCAGACGATTCCGCTGAAACACCTCATGGAGACGTATGTACCCGGCGTGCCGGCACCGAGCGATTTGACGATCGACGCGCTGAACGTCACCGTGGCGCCCTTCCGCTCGTACGGGATGGCGCTGGCAATGGCCGAAGAGCCCGAGCCGTGGGTCATCGACGTCGGCTTCGAGAAGCTGACCGTTCGAGACGTCATCCTGGCGTTCTCCTACCCGCGTGGAGGGCCGCTCGCCGGCACCTTCGGCGGAAGCATCTCCTTCGGAGACGCGGTGACCCTGGGCATCCGCTACGATATCCCCGGCGACATCGTCATCCGCGGCTTGTTCCCTAAGGTGCAGCTGTCCCATCTGCTGGCCAAACTCGTCAACCAACCGGTGCCGCTCCCTTCGGCGTTCGATTTGACCTTCATTAACTCGTCCGTGCTGATTCAGAAGGCCGGTGCGAACTACGTGTTCCGGGTCGGGACGGAGCTGGAGCATTTCGGCCTGTTTGCCCTGGAGGTGCGCAAGACGGGGGGCAGCCAATGGGGAGTCGCGGCAGGCATCGATCTCTCTGCCGGTCTCGCTTCGCAATTGCCCGGACTCGGCGCTCTGCAGGCGTTCGAGGATCTGTTCCGGATGGAGAAGCTTCTGTTCGTCGTATCGTCGTTCGACGATGTAGGGTTCGCCTTCCCGGATATGGCGCAGTTCAACAATCCGGTTATCGCCGGCGGACGTCTTCAGTTGCCGGGCAAGGGCGGCGTCATCGCCGGACTGAATTTCTTCGCCGAGTGGGTCATCGATACGGAGGATGCGAAGCAGAAGTTCCTGAAGCAGCTGCTGGGGCTGAATCCGCGTCTCGGGATTACGCTGCAGGTCGGCGTCGACCCGACGAAGGACGCCACGCTGTTCGTCAGCTATGAGACGAAGATCGAAGGGCTGCCGCTCCTGGCGAAGTTCGGCGGGCGGATGAGCAGCGGGAGTGTCGGCGTGTTCCTGGAAGGCGCGGTCCAGGTCGAGATCCAGAACCAGCCGCATACGTTTGACGTTAAGCTTGACTTCGTCGAGAACGGCGCCTTTATCTCCGGTACGATGAAGGATAATACGCCGATCGACTTCGAGGTGTTCCAGATCGGCAATCTCGCGTTAGTCGTCGGCTGTGACTGGGAAGGCATCCCGAGTCTCGGAGTGGCGGGTTCGATCGAGGCCGCCGGCTTCGAATCGTCGATCGCCGTGTTCTTCGACTCCGTGGAGCCGCAGAAGAGCATGGTGGCCGGCTCGCTCAGCAACTTGTCGCTGAAGGACGTGCTCGACACGCTGGCGGGCAGCGTTCTCCCGTCGGAGATCGATCAGGTGCTCGATTCGGTCGGCATTCACGGCACCCGGAACTTTACGATTTCGGCCGACTTGGCCGACGATCTGGACCATCTCCGCTTCGACCGGGTCGCAAGCGCGTTTGCCGCGAACGGCGTCTTTATTCCGGCTACCCTGCAGCAGCTTTACTTTGTCGTGTCCCGGCCCGGGCAGCGTTGGTTCCTGACCGATCAAACGAACAAAATGCGCCATTACCAGCTGCAGCGGGGCGACGACGGCATAGAGGTGTCCCTGGAAGCGCAGCTCTATGTGGTGCCCCAGCGGACGCAAATCGGTGCGCTGCCGCCGTTCGATCCGGATTTTTATATTAACGGCGCGATCAAGCTGCTCGGCTTCCGCGCCTCCGCTACGATCGATATCGACCCGAACCGGGGTATCGCGGTAGACGCGGAGATGAACCGGATCGTGATCGGCCACGAGAAGCTGTTCAGCTTGTCGGCCATGGAAGGGGACGGCGGGCCGGTCATCTCGGCCGCGACGTTCTGGCAGCCCGATCATCCGGTAGAGCGGTTCCGGACGCCGCACTTCTATGTCAACGGCATGGTGAAGCTCCTGGGGCTTACCCGGGAAGCGTTCGTCACGCTGACGACCGGCGGCTTCGAGCTCGAATTGAGCGGACAAATGACGCCATACTTGTATCTCAACATACACGGCCATATCAAGGGCATCTCGGATATGAACATCGGCGGGGAAATCAAGATCGGGCTGGACACGATCGATCTAGGCCCGCTGGGCCGCATCGACATCAATACCGGAGTTACAGGCAAGATCGACATTGGGGTCAGCGGCTCGACGATTTACGCGAAGGTGGACGGGAGCTTCAAGTTCGCCGGGAAATCGTTCGATCTGCCGATCGAGCTGAAGGTGGACGCCGATTCGCTGCTCGACATCGCCAAAATCGCCTACGAGTATGTGAAAAAGAAGCTGCTTGAGTTTTTCCAGGATGCGGTCGAATGGGCGAAGCACGTGTACGAGAAATTGATTCAGGGCGTCGAGGACGTCACGCGCGTACTCGTAGAGCAGTTCCACAAGACGGTCGAGGAAGCGAAGCAAATCATAGACGAAGCGGTGAAGCTCGCGCAGCGCGCCTGCTCGATGACCAGAGCCGCGATCAAGATGTAAGGGATGGAGATGAAGGGCGTGGAGACGGACATCCGGGAAATCGGAGGGGATACGCGCCTGCGGTCGGCTGTCGCGGCATGGAAGGATGCGCTCGATCCGGAGCGCGTCCATGTCGCTGGGGAGCGGCTCGAGCAGGCGCAGCGGGCGACGTTTGCGTTCGGTTCCCGCTCCGTGTTACTGCTCGAGCCGGAGAACCGGGACGAGGTGGCGGCCTGCCTGCGAATCGCGGGCCGCTATCGTATCCCGGTCCACCCGATCAGCGGCGGACGCAATTGGGGTTACGGCTCCCGGCTGCCGCCTCGCGACGGGGCCGTCCTGCTGTCGCTCGCGCGAATGAAGCGGATCTTGGCCTTCAGCGAGGAACTCGCGTACGCCACGATCGAGCCGGGCGTGACGTTCCGCCAGCTGGCCGCTTATATGCGGGAGCGAGGATCGTCACTCCTGCCGCCTATGACCGGCACGGACGGGGAGGCCTCCATCGTAGGCAACGTGCTCCAGCGGGGGATCGGAAAAGGTCCTTATGAGGATATGGCTGCCCACAGCTGCGGCTATGAGATCGTGCTGGCCTCGGGGGAAGTCGTCTATACCGGCATAGCCGGGGATCCGGACGCTGCTGCGGCTGCGCTCCAGGCGGAGCCTGCCGGGCCGTCGCTGCAGGGACTGTTCCAGCAAAGCCGGCTCGGGATCGTCACCCGCATGACGATCCGGCTGGAGCCGGCCCCGGAATGGCGGCAGCGGCTGATGTTCCCGCTCCACGGCGACACCGATCTCGAAGGCGCGATCGAAGCGCTGCGCGGATTGCTGCTGCGCAGCGGCAAGGGCATGCAAGCCGAAGTGATCAACGATTACCGGCTGCTCATGATGAGCGGATCGTTCCCGTTCGAGACGTCGGATCCGAGACACAGTTTGTCCCGCAGCGACTTGACCGATGCGATCGCCGCCCTGGGCGGAGGGCGATGGTTCGGCTGTGCGACGTTGTGGGCCGACAGCGAAGAGGAGCTGGCTTGCTGCCGGAGTCGGCTGGAAGGTGCGTTAGGACCGATCGGCGTGACGGCCTTGGAGGAAGCTCCGGGTCGAGGCATCGAGGCGCCCCCCTTCCAGGAAAGCATGCGCAGCGTGTACTGGCGTAAGCCGGGAGCGGTGCCCGACGATCCCGATCCGGATCGCGACCGGTGCGGCGTCATCTGGCTCGCGCCGGTGCTCCCCATGCTCGGCCGAGAGACGGCCGCCGTGATGGAACGCGTGGAGCGGCTCATGCTCGATCGGGGCTTCGAGCCTTCCGTTTCGCTTCGGATGCTCGGGGGCCGTTCGATTCATGCGATCATCGGCCTTTTCTACGACCGTGATGAGCCGGAGACGGACGAACGCGCCGCCTCCTGCCACGCGGCCGTCCGTGAGCTGCTGGATCGGAACGGTTATTACCCGTATCGGCTCGGTTTGCTTGACGGGCCGTCGATTCCCGGCTCCAATGAAGGTACGGCTGCTTTGCACGATGCTTGCCAGCGGTTCGCGGATCCCCATGGGATATTATCGACATCCGATCCCATGCCGGATGATCACCCCGAACCGTCCTTGTATGCCGGATTGGATTTCGGTGTCGTTAGCGAAGGTACCGGGATAGGCCGGCTGCGACAGGAGATGAACGCTTCGTTGTTGCATACTGCCGCGTCGCTCCCGGAGCCGCTGGACGGGCAAGCTGTGGAGCTGCTCCTTGGGCTCGGGCCGACGGATGGCGACATCATGCGTCTGTATTACGTCCCGATGTGGTCGTTTTTGCACCATCTGGGGCCAGACGCCGGTCTTCAGTCGGCTTCCGAGTTGCAGTCCTATGCGCAGGAGGCCCACGGAATGGCGCTGCTCCTGCACCTGCTCGACGATCATCTGTGCGACGGCCAACTGCCTGCGACAATGACCCTGCTGCAGCTCCGGACGGAGGCCTGGCAGCGGTTCCGCTCGTCGAGTCTGATCTTGACGGAGCAGGTTAGAGGGGATGCGGGGATTTTCGATGAGCTGGCCGGCCTCTATCTCGCCTCGGTTGAGCGAACCGAAGATGCTGCCGATCTGGAAGCGTACGAGCAACGATTCCGCCGGCAAATGAGCACATGGACGCTCGTTCCCCGGCTGATCGGCTATGCGGCAGGCGGTCAGGCCGGCGCGGAAGCGCTGATCGGCATTCTCGAGGAATTCGGGATCGCGTGGCGGCTGCTGGACGATATCCGGGATCTGTACGACGACGTGTGCAAGGGCGAGCGCACCTCAGTCTGGCTAGAACTGGACGGGGAAGGCCGCCGCTGCTGGGACGCCTGCCACGCGAGCTTCAAGGCGACCGGCGCATGCGATGCTGTGCTGCTTGAGCGGCTGAATGTCGTGATCGGAAATTCCGAGTGTATGTATCGGCTGCTCATCCGTATCGGGCAAAAGCTGCAGGCGGCCTCGGAATCCGCTGCCTTGCAGGATTGGCCGCACATCGCTCACGAGCTGGAGCAGTGCCGCAAAGGCATTCCTATATTTTCGGTTAGGGAAGGGGAATTGGACTTATGAGCGAGTATACGATCCCGTTTTTGGCGCTTTATCGCCTTCCGGCGCCGGAGGGGGCAACGGGCGGACCGTCTTCGAAGCAAAAGGCGCTGCTCATCACCTCCGGGTACGAAGGCCCCGACGGGTATTCCAACGTGACCGGCAATTTCGACGGACAAGGGCTCTCCTTCGGAGCACTGCAGTGGAACCTGGGTCAAGGCACGCTTCAGCCGATCTTGTCGGGTCTGCTTAGCCGTGATCCGGATACGATCGGCGGAATCTTCGGCGGCGATAAAGTGCAGACGCTGCAGAATGTATTGGGACAGTCCCGCTCCGAACAGATCGCCTGGGGCGGCAGCATCAGCCTGAACGGCGGGGGCACGCTTCAGAGCGACTGGTGTCAGGCATTCAAGCAGCTCGGCCAAGCCGCCTCCTGCCAGTCCGCGCAGCTCGAGGCGGCTGATCCGTATTTGCAGCGGGCGCAGTCGTTGTGCGACGAATTCGGGCTCACCACTGAGCGCGGCTATGCGCTTTTGTTTGACATAGCGGTGCAGAACGGGACCGTCTCAGGGTCGGCCCGCTCCTGGATGGAGAAGCAGGGCTGGTCGGACGCCATCGCGGAGAAGGAGAAGCTCGCTTTGATCGCGCAAGCCGTCGCGCAAGCTTCGTCGCCCCCTTATCGCAATGACGTACTGGCCCGCAAAATGGCCATCGTCCATGGCTCCGGAATCGTTCACGGCACCTATTTCGATTTCGATGGGCGTATAGGCTTATCAGACGGACCGATCGTATTCGAAGGGTCCCATTCGCACTCTTATGCGGTCCTCATCGACCCAGGCGTATACGCGTATTACCAGAGCCTGCTTCCGGCCGGCGACGGCAATAGCGCCTGGGCACAGGCACAACTCAACCGAAGCCGGCTCGTCGTTCCCCATGAAGAGGCGCAGGCATTGCCCGAAGGTCAAGCGGCAGAGTCGGTTATTCTGATCACGGAAGACCAGTACAATTACTATACCGGTCTGCTCGCCCAGAACGACGGAAACCAGGTGTGGGCGCAAGCGCAGCTCGACCGCAGCGTCGTCGGGATCGAGGAGGAGCAGTGGTACTATTACACTAGCCTCATGGCTCAGAAGGACGGCAACGCGGAGTGGGCCAAAGCGCAAATCGCGCGCTACGGAAGCAACTATTTGATCGTGGTCGCCAAGCCGCAGTTCGACTATTATCAATCGTTGTTGGAGCAAAACGACGGCAACCGCGAATGGGCGCTTCACCGGCTGAGACATAAAATGATCGTAAGAAGCTCGTAAGGTTCGAGGGGAGGAGGCGTAATGGAGCCTCAAGTTATCGGTCTGTTCAGTAAAATGAAAAGAGTGGAGGGAAGAAGGTTCCGGTGGCATCATGGGTTCATGCTGCTCGCCATGCTCATCCTGGTGCTGCTCCTGCCCTGGATGACCGCCGCCAAGCCTCAGCAGCAAATGCTGGAGAGCTACAGCGCGATGGCGAGCGCGATGCAGGAACAGCCCCCGGACGCCGGGAAGGTCCAGCAAGCGATGGACGCGTTCCAGGACCGCCTGCAAGCGTCGGACGCGGCCCCGGCCACGAAGCAGGCGATCGCCGCCGAGTTGAAGGGCATTCAGGTCACGAGCGCCACAACGGCGGCGGAGCTCGGGCAATCGCTGCGCCAGCCCGTGCTGAAGAGCTACATCGAGTCGGAGCGGGAACGGGTCACACACGGCAAAGGCTTCATCTGGCTGGCGAATCTCGTCATTATGGCGGTCGCGCTGTTCCTGATGAGCTACTTCATCCAGGGCCGGGCGCTCGGCGTTCTGATCAATGAACAAAACTTCATGAGCCTGGCCCGCTTCCAGACGGTGCTCTGGACGCTCCTGATCTTGTCGGCGTACGGGACGGCGACGATTGTCCGCGCGATCTCCGGCATACCCGACGCGATGGACATCGAGATGGATTGGCACATCTGGGCGCTCTTGGGCATCAGCGTCACTTCCCTCGTCGGGTCCCCGCTCATCAATTCGACGAAGGCGGCGGGGAAGCTGAGCCCGGACTCCGCGAAGGCGATCGTGGACACGCATGTCGCCGCGCTAAAAGCGGAAATGGGCCCGGACGCAAACGCACCTGACAGTGGTAGCCCGGGAGCAGCGGACAATCCGGTCAGCTCCGTGAGCCCCGTTGATCTGCAGCAATCCGCCGACGTGGTGAGAAAAGAAATTACTAGCAAAGGCTTGCTCGCCGTGAAGGAGCACAGCAGCCTGGCTTCGTTCATGGACCTGTTCCGGGGGGAGGACGCGTCGAACTGCCAGTACTTGGATCTGGCGAAGGTCCAGATGTTCTTCTTTACGGTCGTATCGTCGTTCGCCTACGCGGTCGCCCTGTTCCAAATGTTCGTCGCGAGCCCCGCCGTCGAGCTGGATGCGTTTCCCGTCGTGAGCGACGGGCTGGTCGCGATTCTCGGCATCAGTCATGCCGGGTATTTGACGAGCAAAGCGTTCTCGCAAGCAAGGATCCCTTCTTAAACTGTCGATTAATGGTTGGAAGGACGACCTCGCTGGGCTGAAGGGGCATGCTGAGTAGTCGAAGGGGTTGTATAGAAACGTACTACGCTCGTTGTCAATCTAAGTTTACAAATTAGCAGGGGAACTTTACTAATAACGTGCCATTGTAGCGGTTTCTGGCAGAAGTAATGGGCTTATGGCAAGCTGTAGTTCCATTTCGCCTAATTGCACAAGGGCAGCGCGACTCTGATCGTGTTCTAATTCGATTTTGTCGAATTGGAGCTCCTTATTGGAGCCCTAGCCCCGTCAGAATGCGTTCTAAATAGGCAAAATCGAATTGCATCGCCATGAACGTTTCGGTTGCGTCTCCCAATTCGGCAAAATCGTATTACACGAAGATCACCCATCATGCGTTCTCAACAATCTGAGGTTTTCAGGTAGAAACGTCCTAGCTGGATGGACACTCCCCATGTCCCCAATTAATCGACAGTCTCCAAAATTTCTCATGACGACAAGAGGCTTCACCCCAATGGAGGGGAGAAGCCTCTTTGCCGTCCCGCTTGTACGAGAGGGCGGACTAGCCGCCCTTCTGCAGGCTGTGGCGGTACGCCGCATGGTTCGTCGGCCCGATGCCGCGCCCGAGCGGCAGCGCCGCACCGATGGCGGCCGTGACGAAGCGCTTCGCTTCGTCCACGGCGTCCGCCATCGGCAGGCCGCGCGCGAGCCCGGCCGCGAGGGCCGAGGCGGTCGTGCAGCCGGTGCCGTGCGTGTGGCGGGTCGCGATGCGGGGCGCGCGATAGAGCGCCGCCTCGGACCCGTCGAACAGCACGTCAACGGCTTCGCCGCCGACCATGTGCCCGCCCTTCAGCAGCACGTAGCGCGGACCTAGCGCGTGCAGCCGCCGGGCGGCGTCGACCATGCCATCGAGATCGGCGATGGCGTCCAGGCCGAGCAGAGCGCACGCCTCCGGCACGTTCGGCGTAATGACGGCCGCGAGCGGCAGCAGCTCCTCGCGCAGCGCTTCGACCGCTTCGCGCTGCAGCAGCGAGGCGCCGCCTTTCGCGATCATGACGGGGTCGACGACGAGCGAACGCTCGATCCCGTACTGCCGGATCTTCCGCGCGACGAGGCGGATGATCTCGGCGGAGAACAGCATCCCGGTCTTGACCGCGTCCGTCCCGATGTCGGAGAGGACGGAGTCGAGCTGCTGCTCGACCGTCTCGACCGGCAGCGGGAACACGTGCTGGACGCCAAGCGTATTCTGGGCGGTGATCGCCGTGATGGCGCTCATCCCGAAGACGCCGAGCTCCTGGAACGTCTTCAGGTCGGCCTGGATGCCGGCTCCGCCGCCGGAATCCGAGCCGGCGATCGTGAGCGCTCTAGGAATCGTTGCGTTACGTTCCACGTTCATGCAGCTCCTCTCGGCATTTTTCCATTCAACTAAATCGATCCGGGGCAAAAGCAGCCGCGTACCGATTCAGGCGACCATCCCCATAGTAACCGGCCCGCCCATCTGCCAAGTCTGCGACGAGCTTCGCTGTAGCAGGGCTGAGCAGGATCCCGTTACGGTAATGGCCGACGGCGAACAGCACCGCCTTGGATGTTGGAACGCCGCCGATAAGCGGCCACCCGTCCTGAGTTGCCGGCCGCAGACCGGCCCATTGATGGAACGGCGCGTGCTCCTTCAGGGCAGGGACGAGCTTGCCGTTCCAGCTTTCGAGCCGAGCAAGTCCTTTGGCCGTCACGGACGTATCGAAACCGGCGACGTCCTCCGAGGCTCCACAGACGAGGGAGCCGTTCGCCTTGCTCACGACGTAGCCTTGGCTGCAAAATACCATGTGCCGCGCAACGCCCACTTGCGAAGAGGAGTAAGCGCATATTTGACCGCGGATCGGGTACACCGGCACCTCAATCCCCCAGTAGGCTTCCCACATGTTCGACCAGGCGCCCGTACAGAGCACGAGCCGGTCGCCTGACACGGTCTCTCCGGATGCGAGCTTCACGAGTACACCGTCACCCGAGGCAATGCTGCTTTGCTCCAGCTCCAGGTCGCCGGCATGGTCGCGGATCGCTACGCCGCGAAGCCGGCACGCTAGCTCGAGCGCCTGCACATAATGCGGCGCATACACATGGGTTTCATGCGGATAGTACAGCGCCCCCCGCACGCCTCGCGACAGACCGGGCTCGAGCTCGAACAGCGCCTCGCCGGTTACGATCTCGGCTTCCGCCCCGAAGGGCTGCTGCCACAAGCGGCGCGACTCCATAGCCAGCCGGTCGGCTTCATGGAAGTAGGCGTACAAGCTGCCGGTCCGGGAATACTCGAACGGAATTCCCGACACTTCTCGGATGTCCTGCTGCCAATCCTCGTATAATCGCAAACTGTCGAGACACAGCTCGAAAAACGCGTCCGGCTGCTCGCTGTTCTCGGAGTACGGGGCGAGCATCCCGGCGGCCGCCCCGGACGCTTGTCCGCCGCAGCCGTTCCGCTCGATCACCGTCACCTCGTGCCCGCGGGAACGCAGCTCGTACGCGCAGCTTAATCCGATGACCCCGCCGCCAATCACAACCAGATGTTCGGCCATCTAGTTCAACACCCATTCTTCGCTGCCGCTGCTGGCCGATGCGTAGCGCTTCTTCGGGATGCGCCCGGCCAGGTAGGACAGCCGGCCCGCCTCGATCGCGAGCTTCATCGCTTCGGCCATCCGGACCGGATCCTTCGCCTTGGCGACCGGCGTATTCATCAGCACGCCCCCCGCGCCGAGCTCCATCGCCTGGGCGACGTCCATCGCCGACCCGAGGCCGGCGTCGACGATGATCGGCACCCCGGCATCCTCCACGATCAACCCGAGGTTGTACGGATTGAGGATGCCGAGACCGGTGCCGATCGGCGAGCCGCCGGGCATAACCGCGGCCGCCCCGGCCTCCTCGAGCCGTTTGCACAGCACCGGATCGTCGGACGTATAGGGCAGCACGACGAACCCTTCGCGCGCGAGCGTCTCGGTCGCTTTCAAGGTCTCGATCGGATCCGGGAGCAGGGTCTTCTCGGAAGCGCTGATCTCGACCTTGATCCAGTCGCTAAGCCCCGAGGCGCGCGCGAGCCGGGCCAGACGGACCGCTTCCTCCGCCGTTCGCGCCCCTGATGTGTTGGGCAGGAACGTATAGGGCCGTTCCTCCAGATGCTGCAGAATCGAGTCGTCTTCCGGCGAATCCAGATTGACTCGTCTGATGGCGAATGTCAGCACTTCTGCGCCTGATGCGGCGATCGCCTGGCGCTGTACATAGGGGTTCGGGTAGCGGCCCGTACCGAGGAAAAAGCGGGAGCGCAGTGTCTTCCCGCCAATAACTAAGCTTGATGTGTCCATTCTATGTGTCATCCCCCTCCGACAAAGTGAACGAGCTCGATCCGCATGCCCGCCGTCAATTCCGTCTCGGCCCATTGGTCGCGCTGAATAATCGCGCCGTCGATCTCGACCACGACCAGCTTGCGCTCCATGCCATATTCCTGCAGCAAACCTTCGACCGTATATGCCGAGCTCGTCTTCCGGCTGCCGTTAACCCACAATTCCATGCGAATTCCTCCTGCCGGCGGTCTCGATCCGATCCAGGAACGCTCTGCACGTCCCTTGTACGTCGGCGCTGCCTACAATCTCACTGATCGCGCAGATTCGGGTCGCCCCGGCCGCGAGCACTTGATCCACGTTGTGCAGCTTGATGCCGCCGATGGCGACGAACGGGATCCGGATCTCCGCGGCCACCTGCTCTACGTAACGGGTCGAGACCGGAGCTACGACGTCGACTTTGCTCTTCGTCTCGAACACCGGGCCGACGCCGATATAGTCCGCGCCGTCGCGTTCGGCGGCCCGGGCTTCCTCGATCGCATGCGTGGAGATGCCGATCACCTTGTCCGGGCCGACGATACGCCGCGCCTCCTCGATCGGCAGGTCGTCCTGGCCGAGATGAATGCCGTCCGCATCACAGGCGAGCGCCACGTCTATGTGATCGTTGACGATGAACGTCACACCATACCGCCGGGTAAGCTCGCGAAGGGCGTGCGCTTTGTCCAGCACGTCCCGCTTGGAGCTGGATTTGTCCCGCAATTGAATGATATCGACCCCGCCTAGAATCGCTTCTTCCATAACCTCCAGCATCGGCCGTCCGGGATGGAACATCTCGCCGGTGATCGCATAGAGCTTGAAATCCTTCATAAGAATTCCTCCTACATTCCAATATAGCGCGCGTACAGCGTCTTCGCCCGAACCGGGTCTTCCGTTCCTTGGACGAGCGCGCGGCCGTCGGGGAACAGCACGATCCGTTCGCCTTCGGGGAGATGAGCCTTCAATAGAAACGGATTCCGTTCCACGGTAACCGCCCCGGACAGACGATCCTCCCACTCGGCCAGATCGAATCGGGCCGCCAGGCGGAATTGCACCGTCTCCCGCCCGCACAACGAACCGACTTCCTCCGCTTCGTTCGCATGAAGGGAAGGGTACTCGTGCGTGCCGCATGTGGGGCACTCGGGATTCGGCGTGCCAATCTTCATTTCGTAGTGATAGTTGTGCCACACGTCGAACGTCACGAGACTGGTCCGCCTTGCCGAACCGGCTCCGACTAGCAGCTTCAGCGCTTCGACGGCCTGAAAGGACGCGGAGATATCGACGACCGGGGAGAGCACGCCGACGCGGTCGCAAGTCTCGGCCGTTCCGTCGCCCGGCTGAATGAGGCAGCGCAGGCACGGCGTGACGCCGGGCACGAAGCTGGCGCTCATGCCCCGCGAACCGACGGCGCCGCCATAGACGAACGGAATGCCCAGCTTGAAGCAGGCGTCATTCAGCAGGAAGCGGGTATGGAAATTGTCGGTTCCGTCCAGGACGAGGTCGACGCCGTCCATGAGCGTCATGATGTTAGCTGTCGTGACGTCAGCTACGACGGGCTCCAGCTTGACGAGCGAGTTGATGCGGGCCAGCTTCCGCTCGGCGGCGATCGCCTTCGGCAGCGAGCCGCGAACGTCGTCTTCGTCGTACAGCATTTGCCGCTGCAGATTGCTCGCCTCGACATAGTCCCGGTCCACGAACCGGACATGGCCGACGCCGGCGCGCACCATATGGTTGGCCAACACGGTACCGAGCGCGCCCATGCCGACGATGAGGACGGAAGCGGCCGACAGCTTGCTCTGCCCGTCGGCGCCGATCGGAGCGAACAGCATCTGCCGCGAGTAACGCTCGAATGTTTCCTTCTTATCCATAGCACGCCTCCAAATGTAAGAAACCCCACAAAGTGATGTAGGCCCTTGAAGCTTATTCCTGCTACTTTGCGGGGATCCCGGGGTTAACAAAAAATCCGCCCCCCAAGGGACGGATACATGTCACTAGCTCATGCAGGCGAACGGTCGCCTTGCTCCACTTCCCTACGCTGGTCCTAACCAGACAGGTTCAAAGGGTTCGAAGCATACGTGTCTTCATCTCAGCCTGCGCTCTTCAGGCTCCCCCAGTCGGCCGATTCTATTACTTCCACCTTACAACTCCGGTCCGTGTTTGTCAACGTTCCGGGCTCTTTCGAAATACCGGAGGACGATAAGCAAAATCTCGCATACGACTTTCCATACTACAACGCCGATCGCGAAAGCGAGAAGGCCGTACAAGATCCCAAGCGATACGTTCGGCACTTCTATGCCCGTATACATGCCGCGGCCATCCGGAACCGTCTTCATTATCGTATGATGAAGGGAAGTCGATTTTCCGAATGCGGTTGCCTTGTAAACGATCGGAATGAGCCCGGTATAAAACAATAATGTGACGAGATGAATCGCCGGAATATGACCGAACGTAAACCATTTCTTTTCCACGTGCTACCTCCCGAATAGAACTAGAACCCATTTACCGTATCAAAAAAATAGTCGGATTACCATAACTTTCTTATCAAGGGCAGTCAAAAATTGACTTGTCCCTTCACAAATCCGGCACACAAGACGAAAGATAATATAGTACAATCTACGAAATCATTGTTCAGTAGAAGGGGAGTCGATTCCATGCGCAAGCTCGTCACTATGCAAGGAGAGCAACAGAACCCTCCGACGCACGGCACGATCAACCAGCCGAACGGCTTGATCAGCGCGGTCGCCGAGCGATCCGCCTGCTGGGTAGAGCCCTTGCGGACAAGCTCAGCCGAGTCGGCCACATTCCGGTTTCACCTGCCGTTCGGCGTCGTAATCGGGGACAGCATAAGCGCGGGCTCGCCGCAGACGCGCAGCCGGATGCAAGTGGACGGGGCGCCTGGCTTCAGCCCGCACCACCGGAACGTCCCGGGTCAGCTGTCGTACGAGCTGGGCGCCATTACCGGCCTGCATTGGTACAATCACGGCATCGGCGGCCAGCGGACCGACGAGATCTGGGCCAGGTGGCGCCGGGACGTGCTGGCGGACACGATTGAGCTGGGAGACGGAAGAGGCGTACGGACGCTGTCTCGCAAGCCTTATGCGGTATTCATCGTGGCGGGCATCAACGACGTATTCCAGAATCGGGACGATGGCTTCATCCAGCGTTACTGGATCCAGATGGCTCAGAGCGCCAAGGAGCACGGCATCCTCTGCATCTTCTCCAATATGGGCGACCATAATGCGGCTACGCCGGCCTGGCGCGACCAGATTCGCCGTCTGAACGCCTGGATGAGCGAGCAGTTGCCCGCTTATGGAGCGACGGTCGTCGATTTCTACGAGTGGTCGCTCGATCGCGAACGGGGGATCGGGGTCCATCCGGGCTTATTCGTAGACGACGTACATCCGTCCAGAAGCGGCTTCCAGTCGCTGGCGCACCACTATGCGGCTCAATGGCACGGATTGCCGATCTACCTGCAAGGGATCCAGCTGGAGTCGGTCGTAGATGGAATCGACCCGATGCCGGGATACAGCCGGCCGCAAGAAGTGCGGTATGCCATCCGGTGCGATTACGCGGACCCGGCAGAGCAGAGCGACGGCCATACAGGCGAGATCGCTTCCGCCGATTCGGCCATTCAATATGTGCCGCTCCTCTCGGACGGAACCGGTAATTTGCTAGAATTGCAAGTGCTCCGCACGCATGATAGAAACGCGGATTTTACCGGGTTTTCCAAGGCGAGAGCAGTGCTCGGAGATTGGAGGCCATAGAGGCAGAAAAAAGGTGGTTGCGTAGACAAATACTTATGCTATATTAGTTACATACAGGATTTATACATGTAACAATAGAATTATTCGTATATCGTTATTTCCATACACTACGGCTGGAGGTGTCGCTTATATTCCAACATAACACGTAATGATTGTAAGCGATTTCTAATGAATGTGCACAGCATGAACAGACAGACACTATCAAACATTTTGAATCTCAGGGAGGTCATCTTGTTGAAAAAGCGGTTCAATCAAGTCGTCGTATTGACGATGGCATCGGCACTCATTCTTAGCGCCTGCGGCAAATCGGATACGGGCTCCGCGACGCCTACTCCAGGCAATTCATCCAGTCCGGCCAAATCTGCGGCCCCTACCAAAGAAAAGCTCACATTGAACTGGATGGTCGGTACGCCTACGAACAACTCCAGCCTCCCTTCCGGGGACAAGGACTTCGTTAAGAAAGCCATCGAAGAAAAATTCAACGTCGAGATCAAGTTGGATTACATGGCCATGGGTCCGGAATTCACCACGAAGCTGAATACGCTTCTCGCGTCGGGCACTGCGCCTGATATGTTCCATGCGGAAGGCACCGCAACGTCTAAATACGTAAATGATGGCGCAGTCCTGGATCTGACCAATTACGTAACGCCGGCCAAAATGCCCAACTATTTTAAATGGGTTACCGATACGGAGATGAAGCGGTATCAGGTCGGCGGCAAGTTCATGCGCGCTCCGGTGCCTTTTGAAAAGAACTGGTACATCTCTTATTATGTAAGGAAAGACTGGATCGATGCGTTGAACGCGAAGGATCCGAACCTCAAGCTGAAGGTGCCGACGAACTATGACGAAATGCTCGCGGTCATGAAGGCTTTCACTTTCAACGATCCGGACGGTAACGGCAAAAACGATACGTACGGGTTCACGACCGCCGGGGCAGGGACGTCCATCCCGGGCGACTTTCCTGAGTGGGTGAAGAACGGCATGGTGCCGGCGGGCTTTTATGTCGACAAGGACAACAACTTCATCGACAGCGGCACGAACCTCCGAACCGCCAAGGTTCTGGAGGATATCCGCAAAACGCTGGATTTGAAAGTCGTCGATCCCGATTGGTTCCTGAACAAATCAGGTGATCAATTCACGAAGATTCAGCAAGGAAAAGCGGGGATATTCTATTCCACCGTCCGTGACATAGCCTTCGACAACACGAGCAACAGCGTCCAGAAAAAGACTCGCGAAACTACGGGTAACCAAAAAGCCGAGTTCGCCGCTTTCCATATTGCGGGCGACGTTCCGGTCACCTATGAGCCGCTCCCAGGCGTACCGTTCCTGTTCAACGCCAAAGCGGATCCGAAAAAAGTGGAACGTACGATCGAGATCCTAGACTGGCTGGCTAGCCCGGAAGGCTATCTGCTCGCCAACTTCGGTAAGGAGAACGTGCACTACAAGAAGGAAGGCAATAAAATCACGCTTATCCCGGACGCGATTAAGAAGGACATCAGCGACAACGGCAACTTCACCGAAATATGGGGCGGCGTATTCAGCTATAATGTCAAGGATCCTTCCAACACGATCGGATTGCAAATCGTAGATCCTCGCGAAACGGACCATGACCGCGCTATCCTTGCTTCCATGAAGAAAAACAAATACTACTTGCTCGGTACGAACGTCGTACCTCCTGTAGGCCTGGATATCGGCTCATACCGGACTCAGATGCGGGCTAAGCAAGTCAAAGTGCTGTTCGAAGAGAAAGATTCCAGCAACTGGCCGAAATATCTGCAAGAATTGCTCGATACGTATAAAGCGAAAGCGATCTTCGACGCATACGCGGAGCAAATCTCCACAGCTCTTGGCAAAAAGGTTACGTTCAAAACAGATTGATATTCCACGAATACGGCTCCCGGGTTTTAACACCCGGGGGCTTTTTAATTACAAGAATCACCCAATCCATAACTATAGATTCTCCCTTGCTCTTAATATCGGAGAAGGGAGGATTTAGATAGTAAAAAAGGTAGTTGCCTAGACAAACCTTTATGCTATATTATAGTTACATACAGGATAGGTACAGGATATACTTTTATAAATTCTATACATGTAAAATACAGATCCGCTAAATTGTTATACAGTGGTATTTCCATAAATTACGGCTGGAGGTGTCGCTTATATTCCAACATAATAGGTATTGATTGTAAGCGGTTTCTAGTAAAGGTGCACAGTATGAACAGACAAACAAAAATCAAACATTTTGAATCCCAGGGAGGTCATCTTGTTGAAAAAGCGGTTCAATCAAGTCGTAGTATTAACGATGGCATCGGCACTCATTCTTAGCGCTTGCGGCAAATCGGATACAGGCTCCGCGACGCCTACTCCAGGCAACTCTTCCAGCCCGGCCAAATCTGCGGCCCCGACCAAAGAAAAGCTGACCCTCAGCTGGATGGTCGGTACGCCGACGAACAACTCCAGCCTTCCATCCGGGGATAAAGATTTTATCAAGAAGACGCTAGAAGAAAAGTTCAACGTAGAAATTAAGCTGGACTATATGGCTATGGGTCCGGAATTTACGCAGAAGCTGAATACGCTGCTTGCTTCGGGCAGCGCGCCTGACATGTTCCAGGCTGAGGGCACCGCTACGACCAAGTACGTCACAGACGGCGCTCTCATGGATATGACGAATTATGTGACGCCGGCCAAGATGCCGAACTACTTCAAGTGGGTTACCGACACGGAGATGAAGCGTTACCAAGTCGGCGGCAAGTTCATGCGCGCTCCTGTACCTTTCGAGAAAAACGCCTACTTCTCTTATTATGTTCGGAAAGACTGGATCGATGCGCTGAATGCGAAAGATCCTAGCCTCAAGCTGAAAGTGCCGACAAACTACGACGAAATGGTCGCGGTCATGAAGGCGTTTACGTTCAACGATCCTGACGGCAACGGCAAGAACGATACGTATGGGTTCACTACTGCCGGCGCCGGAACGTCCATCACCGGGGACTTCCCGGAATGGGTGAAGAACGGCTTGGTCCCTGCGAGCTTCTATGTGGATAAAGACAACAATTTCATCGATAGCGGCACGAACGTCCGCACCGCCAAGGTACTGGACGATATCCGCAAGCTGCTCGATATGAAGGTGGTCGATCCCGACTGGTTCCTGAACAAATCCGGGGAGCAGTTAACGAAGATTCAACAAGGCAAGGCCGGCATTTTCTACTCGGCGGTCCGCGACATTGCCTTCGACAATACGAACAACAGCGTTCAGAAAAAGACGCGCGAAGTAACCGGCAACCAAAAAGCCGAATTCGCGGCGTTCCATATCGCGGGCGACGTGCCGGTCAGCTACGAGCCGCTGCCAGGCGTACCGTTCCTGTTCAACGCAAAAGCGGATCCTAAAAAAATTGAGCGCACCATCGAGATTCTCGATTACCTTGCAACGCCGGAAGGGTACCTGCTCACCAACTTCGGGAAAGAAAACGTGCATTACAAGAAAGAAGGCAACAAGGTTACTCTGATTCCGGATGCGATCAAGAAGGACATCGGCGACAACGGTAACTTTACGGAAATTTGGAGCAGTGTATTCAGCTACAACGTGAAGGATCCATCCAACCAAATCGGCATCCAAATCATCGACCCGCGCGAAACCGATCATGACCGCGAAATTCTCGCCACCATGAAGAAGAACAAATACTACTTGCTCGGAACGAACGTAGTTCCTCCTGTAGGGCTTGATATCGGCTCTTACCGCACCCAAATGCGTGCTAAGCAAGTGAAAGTATTGTTCGAGGAGAAAGACTCCAGCAACTGGCCGAAATACTTGCAAGAACTGCTCGATACGTATAAAGCGAAAGCGATCTTCGACGCATACGCGGAGCAAATTTCTACAGCGCTTGGCAAAAAGGTCACGTTCAAAACCGATTGATCGTTGAGTTACCGGCTTCCGGGTTTAATTACCCGGGAGTTTTTTTATCTTTTTATTTTCTTCTTGGCGGTTGACAGAATCAATATCTTGATATAATCTGAAGTTCGACAACTACATATGGACATGTATGGGTGCCTGGCAGCGATCGGCTGCCAAGGCTTAATAGGGAAATTCGGTAGAGCAACAGCGAATCCGATGCGGTCCCGCCACTGTAACAGAGAAGCTCCTTCGATATGCCACTGGCCATAAGGCTGGGAAGGCGGAAGGTTGCGATGAATCTGGAGCCAGGAGACCTGCCCACGCATGAAGACACAACGGTACCTACGGGAGATAGGGGATGTGTCGGACAAGCTTGCAAGGACGAATTTGGGTTCGGGCTGCTGCCGGTTGGACAGCGGCGGGTTCGGACGGCTTCATCGTGCAGATGCGGGGCGTGTCTGGCTTTCTCTCGGGGGAGGCCGGATGCGCCTTTTTGATGTCGATATCGCCCATCGGGCACGCATGAAATACTAGATTGCTAGAGGGAGTGAAGCTCGCCATGTTAATCGTCTATGACTCCCGAACGGGGAATGTGGAGCGTTTCGTGAGGAAGCTCGGCCTCGATGTGCTTAAATTGCACGACTCCGAGTCGCAGCAGGTTGAGGAGCCGTTCGTCATGGTGACGTATACGACCGGGTTCGGTCATGTACCAGCCCAAGTGATGAACTTCCTGAATCGCAACCGTGCCCATCTGAGGGGGGTATCGGCCAGCGGGAACCGCAATTGGGGCGCATCGTTCGCCGGCAGCGCCGACGCCATCGCCGAGCAGTTCGGCGTCCCGATCGTTCATAAATTCGAGCTGTCCGGCACGTCTACCGATGTAGAACGATTTCGAGAGGGGTTGAACCGCGTTGCGGCACATTGAATTGAACAACCAGCTGATGCAGCGGACCGAAGATGGGTTTTACGATTTGGAGAAAGACCGCGAGGCGGCCGCCGCCTTCCTGGAGGAAGTGGAGACGAAGCGAATGAAGTTCCCATCCTTACGGGAGAAGCTCGACTACTTGATCCGGCATCACTATTATACGAACGTGTATGAGCGCTATACATACGAGCAAGTCGAGGCCGTCTATCGGCTGACCGACGAGGCGGGCTTCCGGTTCCAGTCGTATATGGCGGTCTCGAAGTTTTACAAGGACTACGCCCTCAAGACGGACGACAAAAGCCAGTATCTCGAGCGCTATGAAGACCGGGTAGCCATCGTGGCGCTCTTCCTTGGGCACGGGGACGCGGAGCTGGCCAAACGGATCGCGCTCGCCATGATCGAGCAGCGGCTGCAGCCGGCGACACCGACATTCTTGAATGCGGGCAAGAGCCGCAGAGGCGAGATGGTAAGCTGCTTCCTGCTGGAGATGGACGATTCGCTCAACTCGATCAATTATGTGCTCTGCACGTGCATGCAGCTGTCGAAGATCGGCGGCGGGGTCGCCGTGAACTTGTCCAAGCTGCGCGGGCGCGGCGAGCCCATCAAGGGCGTGGAGGGCGCGGCGAAAGGCATCATGCCGATTCTGAAGCTGCTCGAGGACGCATTCTCTTACGCGGATCAGATGGGGCAGCGCAAAGGCTCCGGAGCGGCGTACTACAACATTTTCGGCTGGGACGTGCTGGAGTTTCTCGATTGCAAAAAAATTAACGCCGATGAAAAGTCGCGCATCAAGACGCTGTCCATCGGGCTTATCGTACCGGACAAGCTGTACCGGCTCGCCGCCGAGAACAAGCCGCTTACGGTGTTCGGCTCCTATTCCGTCTATCAGGCCTATGGGAAGCACCTGGACGACTTGGACATCGATTCGATGTATGAGGAACTGCTCGCCAATCCGGCGGTGCTGAAGAAAACGGTGATGAGCGCGCGAGACATGCTGACGAAGATCGCTTCGATCCAGCTGGAGTCCGGCTATCCGTACATGATGAACAAGTCGAATGCGAACCGCGCTCACGCCTTGAAGGCGATCGGCGATGTGAAGATGTCCAACCTGTGCACCGAAATTTTCCAACTGCAAGAAACGTCCACGATCACCGACTACGACCAGCCGGATCACATTCGCCGCGACATCAGCTGCAATCTGGCTTCGCTCAACATCGTGAACGTCATGGAGCGCCGGGCGATCCGCGAATCCGTGCACGTCGGGATGGAAGCTCTGACGACCGTGAGCGACTTCTCGCAGATCGAGAACGCGCCCGGTGTCCGCAAAGCGAACAAGGAGCTGCATTCGGTCGGCCTCGGGGCGATGAATTTGAACGGCTTTTTGGCCAAAAACCGCATCGCGTACGAGAGCGAGGAAGCAAAGGATTTCGTCCGCACGTTCTTCATGATGATGAACTACTACTCGCTCGAGAAGAGCATGGAGATCGCCCGGGAACGGGGGGTTACGTTCCAGGATTTCGAGCGGTCGGAGTATGCGTCCGGCGTCTATTTCGCCAAGTATGTCGAGCAGGACTACCTCCCCCGTACGGAGAAGGTGGCGTCGCTGTTCGAGGGTATGGCCATTCCGACTCCGGCCGATTGGGCGGAGCTGAAGGAGCAGGTGCGGTGTCACGGCTTGTACCACGCTTATCGGCTGGCGATCGCGCCGACCCAGAGCATCTCTTACATCCAGAACGCGACGTCGAGCGTAATGCCGGTGGTGGAGCTCATCGAGACGCGTACATATGCGAATGCTACGACGTACTACCCGATGCCGTATTTGGCCCCGAATAATGTGTTTTATTACAAATCGGCTTACAACATGGACCAGTTCAAGATCATCGACCTGATCGCCGAGATCAGCCAGCATGTCGACCAGGGCATCTCCACGATCCTCCACGTCAACAGCAGCGTCTCTACGCGGGACTTGGCGCGCATGTACATTTATGCGGCTCACAAGGGGCTCAAGTCGTTGTACTACACCCGCACGAAGCATCTCTCGGTGGAAGAATGCACGAGCTGCGCCGTTTAAGGCAGCAGGACAAAGGAGGAGCGCGCATGCAAGCCGTCAATTGGAACCGGCCGGACGACGATTTCACACTGGCCTTCTGGCAGCAAAATGTAATGCAATTCTGGACGGATGAAGAAATTCCTCTGTCCGATGATATAATGGCGTGGATCGAGCTGAGCCCCGTCGAGCAGGACGTCTATATGAAGGTGCTCGGGGGCCTGACGCTGCTCGACACCGTGCAAGGCGGCGTAGGGATGCCGCGCATCGTGGAGCATGTAGACGGCCTGCAGCGCAAGGCGGTGCTGTCGTTTATGGGCATGATGGAGCAGATTCACGCCAAGTCGTACAGCAGCATCTTCACGACGCTCGCGACCGCGGAGAAGATCGACGACCTATTCCGCTGGGTCGAGAGCCATCCGCGCCTGCAGCTGAAGGCGAAGCGCATCTCCTCGGCTTACTCGGCCATCACGGGTCCACAGTCGCTCTATGTCGCTATGGCGGCATCGGTGCTTCTGGAGAGCTTTTTGTTCTACAGCGGGTTCTTCTACCCGTTGTACTTGGCGGGGCAAGGGAAAATGACGAGCAGCGGGGAAATCATCGACTTGATCCTGCGGGATGAGAGCATCCACGGGCTGTATGTAGGGACGCTGGCTCAGGAGGTTTACCGGCAGCTCACGCCTGGCGAGCGGGAGGCGGCGATTCGGGAACTGATGGAGCTGTTCGACGAGCTGTACGTCAATGAAGCCGCCTATACGGAAGAGCTGTACGCAGGCATCGGGCTGAAGGAGGAAGTGCTGGCGTACGTCCGGTACAACGCGAACAAGGCGTTTATGAACCTGGGCCTGGATCCGCACTTCCCGGAAGAGCCGGTCAACCCGATCGTGTTCAACGGTATCAGCACCCGGACGAAGCAGCATGACTTCTTCTCGAAGAAGGGCAACGGCTACGTCCGGACGCTGCATGTCGAAGCGCTCCGTGATGAAGATTTCGAGTTCCCGTCCGTCCGCTAGGAGAACGTCTGTAAACCGCTTATCGTATGGCGGAATTCCGACGGGGTTACGCCCTTCAGCTCCTTGAACACCCGGGAGAACGTCCGGAACGACTCGAATCCGACCTCGGCGGCGATGTCGGACACCGTCATCTCGGTGGACGCGAGCAAGCTCGAAGCTCGGCGGATGCGTAATGCGTGCACGTAGCTGAGGAAGCTTTGTCCGACGAGCTCCTTGAACGAACGGCTTATATACGGCACGCTCACCTGGAACATGGCGGCCAGATGCTCTAGTGTCAATTCGTCCTCCATATAATGCGTGTTCACGTACTGAATCAGCTTCCACGTCTCCTTCTTCTTCTCCGGCGCAAGGGGCTTTTGCGGGCGGGATATGCCGGCATGCGCGCGGATGAACAGCAGGAGCACCTCGACCAGCTTGGCGCGAATGATGCTGTTGCGTCCCAGCTCGTGGCCTTGGAACTCGCGGTGAAGCTCGTCGATCATCGATTTGGCGGAGGCGAACAACGCTTCGTTCAACTGCAGATGCGGATGGAGGTCGTCCCCGATCCGGAGCAGCAGGCTGCTCAGTTCCGGCTCGAGAAGCGCGTCGGTCAGAATGCCGATATCGAACATGCAGCAGACGAGCTCGAGCGAACTGTCGGTATCGTTCGAGAAGTTATGGATCTGATGAGGCAGCAGCATGAACAGGGTGCCGGGCTGGAACTCGTGCTTGACCCCGTTGATGAACATCCGGCCTTTGCCCCGGAACACGAGGCCGATCTCGGCAAATTCGTGATGGTGCACCGGATAGCTGTCGATCGTATGGATGCCGATATAGAAAGGGAACATGCCCTCCGTCACATTGCGGAGCTGTAGCGCGTCTTCATAGATCGGGAAAGTGGACATCGGACATCCTCCTGAAGCGTTTTCACATAGGTTTATACGCCCATTGTAGCACAGAGCCCGAGCGGGATGAATAGCCGTTCGGGCTTTTCCTGCGGAGCGGGAGGGGTCTGTAAAATTTGGCACACATCCCGGCATAATTGGCATGCAATCAAGCTTCTTGTCGTTTAGTATGAAGAGGAGATTGCGAGAGACGACAGGGAGGAACGAATCGGATGAAGCTGCTGTTGGGCTGTACCAAATTCGATATTACCCCGGACCGGCCGATCCCGCTTGCCGGGTTCGCCGTCCGCGAGAATAAGCCTTATGAAGCGATACACACATCCCTGTATTTGCGCGCGGCCGTCCTGCAGCAGGCCGACGCCGCGGACCAACGGGTGGGGGAGCCGGTGCTCATCGTGTCTGCCGACTTACTCTGGTGGGGGACCGACCGGATGGAGACGATCCGGGAGACGCTGCAGGCCCGCTTCGGCCTGAGCGCGGAGCGTATCATCCTGAACGCTACCCACAGCCATTCCGGCCCGCAGACGAGCTTCCGGTTCCATCGGCTGCTCGGCGCGCCGGATCCGGGTTACGTCGAGGCGCTCGAGCGGCAGCTGTACACGGCCGTCGAAGCTGCTCTCGCCGGCCTGGAGCCGGTGACCGTCGAGCGCGGGTCGGGCGAGTGCCGCAATGGGGTGCAGCGGAGAAAATATGCCGACGGAGGCGTGGTCGGGGGCGCATTCCCGGACGGGATCGCCGATCATGAGGTGAATGTGATCCGCTTCGCCCGGACCGACGGTTCGGTGAAGGCGCTGATGGTGCACTATGCATGCCATCCCGTGACGACGAATGAGAACGTGGTGTCCTCGGAATTCACGGGACATGCGATGGAGCGGTTGGAGCGCGAGCTGGACGGGTCGGTCTGCCTGTTCCTGCAGGGCTGCTGCGCGGATATTAATGTATACACGGAATCGGCCGATCCGTCCGCTTCCACGCCGCGGGAGAAGGTGGCGTACTTCGGCGAGCGGCTGGCGGATTCCGTCATTGGCGTCCTGAAGCGGCCGCTGAAGCGGCTGGCCGTGACGCCGTTCTCAAGCATGCGCCTGGCCATTCCGCTGCAGCTGAGACCGCTCGCCGGACGCGAGGAACTGCAGGCGCTTGCCGAGCGAGCCGGATCGCCCCACGACGAGTGGGCGCAAACGATGCTGCAGCAATTCGACCGCCGGGACACCACGCTTACGATGGAATTCGTCCGGATAGACGTGGCCGAAGGCTTGAGCTTCCTGGCGATGAACGCCGAGGTCGTCGTCGAGTATGGGCTGTACGTGAAGGCGATGAACGCCGACGTACTGCCGATGGGGTATTCCAACGGCATGATCGGCTATGTACCTCTCGCTTATCAGCTTCGCACGGATAGCTACGAATCGGACTCGTCGACGTACTACTTCCACATGCCGTCCCGGCTCCTCCCGGAGATCGAAGCTCCGGTACGCGAGGCGCTGCAACAGCTTGCAGGAAATATTGGAAAGGGGGAAGCCCAATGAAAGTGGCCGTCATCGGATGCGGTACAATGGGCAAGATGTACATGGAGCGGTTCGAGCTGATGCCGGAGGCGGAGCTCGTGGCGATCAGCAACCGTTCGGAGGGAGCGCTGCAGGAGTGTGCCTCCCGTTATGGGGCAACCCCGTACACGTCGTACGAGGAGCTGCTGGCGGCTACGGATGCTGAAGTCGTCTGTGTGACGCTGCCGACACATCTGCACAAGGAAGTCGTGCTGCTCGCCGCAGCGCAAGGCAAGCACATCATCTGCGAGAAGCCGCTCGCGTTGAATCCTGAGGATGCCCGCCTCATGCAGGAGGCATGCGAGCGGAGCGGGGTACGGCTGTTCGCGGCCCATGTGCTGCGCTTCTTCCCGGAATACGCCCAGCTCCGGCAGCAGGCGGCGGCCGGTACGATCGGTCGGATTGGCGTGAGCCATGCGAAGCGGGCCAGCAAATGCCCGCCCGCCGGCAGCTGGTACGTGGACAAGGCGCTAAGCGGCGGCATTATCCTCGATCTGATGATCCACGATCTGGACTTCCTCCGCTGGACGATCGGCGAGGTGAAGAGCGTCTTCGCCTCCGGCCGGCAAGCGGAAGGGGTCGAATACGCGTCGGTCACGCTCCGCTTCGTGAACGGGGCCATCGCGAATGTGGAGGCGTACTGGGGCTACCCGGGGCCGTTCCTGACCCAGGTGGAGCTCGCCGGTTCGCAAGGGCTGCTGCGCTACGACAGCACGCAGACCCGTTCGCTCGTCATTCAACGCTCGGACCCGGACGCGTTCCGGCTGAGGGGCGTCGGGTTCCCGAATCGGCCGGCGCTGAAGGACCCGTTCCAGGTCCAGCTGGAGCATTTCCTTGACTGCGTGCAGACGGGTAACGAGCCGCTCGTCAACGCGCATGACGGGGTGATGGCGGTGACGCTGGCGTGCGCCGCCGTCGAATCGCTGCGCACCGGCCGGCCGGTCCGGCTCGACGGCAAGCTAGAGGAGGTGTCCCGATGAAGAAGCTGCGGATTGGAATGATCAGTTTCGCCCATTCCCATGGGAACAGCTACTTACGAGAGCTGATGAAGCTGGACGACGTTCAGGTGGTCGGTCTGTACGACCCAGTGTACGAGCGGGTGGCCCCGCATGTGGAAGAGTGGGGACTTCCCTACTATGACGATCACGATAGGCTGCTGGCAGAGCCGATCGATGCGGTCGTGATTTGCTCGGAGAATGCCGAGCACGGCCGGTTCACGGCCGATGCGGCGCGTGCCGGCAAGCATGTGCTGTGCGAGAAGCCGCTTGGCGTCTCAACCGAGCAGATGCGCGGGATGATCGAGGTGTGCCGCGAGCACGGCGTGCAACTGATGACGGCGTTCCCCTGCCGCTACCTGGCGGCTGTCCTGGACGCGAAGTCCGCCGTCGAGGACGGAGCGATCGGCGACATCGTCGCGATCAAGGGGACGAACCGCGGGCGGATGCCCGGACGCTGGTTCATCGATCCGGCGCTGTCCGGAGGCGGAGCGGTGCTCGACCACACGGTGCACGTGATGGACTTGATGAACTGGTTCCTGAACACGGAGCCGGAGGAAGTGTATGCGGAAGTCGGAGAGCTGTTCCACGAGAACTTGGGGATCGACGACGCCGGCATGATTCACGTGAAGTTCGCGAACGGCGTGCTGGGAATCCTCGATCCCAGCTGGTCGCGGCCTGCCGGGTACGGCCGGGCCGACGTCACGATGGAGATCATCGGCACCAAGGGCGTGATCAGCCTCGACGGATTCGCTCAAGCGAACGAGGCGTACTACAGCGAGAGCGGCAAGACCGCCCGCATGTTCTGGGGCGACGGTATGGACGGACCGCTCGTGCGCGATTTCGTGAGGGCGCTGCGAGCCGGCGTGCCGGTGCCGATCAGCGGGGAAGACGGCCTAAAATCCGCGGCGGTCGCCATCGCCGCTTATGAATCGGCCAAACAAGGACGCCCGGTGCGGGTCAACCTATAACGAAACAGCCTTCCGGATCCCGGAAGGCTGCTTCTCTTGTACAGGCCAAGGAAAACTCATAAAAAAATGAAAATTGGAGAGCATTGACAGGAGACGGCCGGAATGATACGATGCTTTTAAAGCATAGTAATCTTATAGGAATTATAAGAAAAGTTTTCTGATCGAAGCCATTCGAGGAAGTGCATTCGTGCTTTAGCGGTAGCTTTTCTTGAAACATCAGAATTTTTGAGCTTCGCTCAAAACTTATTAATTCTGATGTTATATGATAAAAACAGCTGGAGGTTTCCCACATGGAGCATACGATCACGATCCCTTATAAAAACGACGAGCTGCGCGCGACGATCCATTACCCGAACCGCGAAGGCCGAGGGGGGATTCCCTTGGAGCGCTGCGCCACCGTCGTTCTGTGCCACGGCTTCGTCGGCAATCGGATCGGCGTCGATCGGCTGTTCGTGAATGCCGCCCGCCAGTTCAGCCGCGCCGGGTACGTCGTCGTCCGATTCGATTACGCCGGCTGTGGAGAGAGCACGGGCGATTATGGAGCGGGCGGGTTGACGGCCATGATCGAGCAGACGCGTACGGTGCTGGACTACTTGCTCGACGTGGATTATGTGGACCCGAATCGGCTGATCCTGATCGGCCACAGTCTGGGCGGTGCGGCGGCGCTCCTGACGGCCGCCCAGGACAAGCGAGTGAAGTCGCTTGTGCTCTGGTCCGCGGTCGCCCATCCGTTCAATGATATCGTCCGGATCGTCGGACAGTCGACATTTGACGAGTCGGTCCAGAAGGGCGCCGCCGATTACCTCGGCTATAGCCTCCAGCCCGAATTTTTCGAATCGCTCAAGACGCATCAACCGCTTGCTCAAGTACGCAAGTTTGCCGGAGACGTGCTCGTCGTGCATGGCACATCGGACGATACGATTCCGCCGGACTACAGCTCCATCTACCAGAAGGTGTTCTGGATGCGTACGGAGGGGCAGTGCGATTTGGAGTGGATCTTTCAAGCCAACCATACGTATTCCGACGGCAACAGCAAAGCCGAGCTATACGCTAAGACGATGCAATGGCTGGAAGACCGGGAACGGCAAAAGCAGGAATGGGGAAATTGGGAGATCTAAACGATTGGCCGCAACGCCGAGCTGCTTGTTTCAAGCAGCTCGATTTTTGTTTAAATATGAAAATATAGAAAAAAGTCTTGCATTCCTAGATTAATCTATAGAAGATTATAGATATAAATAGCGAAAATGTAAGCCTATGTGAACTTTCACACGCGACGACTTCGGGGGGCGGGAAGGTTGGAGCTTGTATCCTTAGCAAACGAACGTGAAATTTTCAAATCGTTCGTTCAAATGTCCATTGTGGCAGCCGGATGGATCGATATACACGGAAATTGGATAGCGGTCAATACGGCACTGTGCGAAATGTCCGGGTATGCGGAGCAGGAATGGCTCATGCCGCACTCCGTAGGGCCCGCGTTGCTCACGATCGGCGACCGCGCCGCAAGTCCGCTCGATTGCTTGGTAGAAGGCGGGGCCGGACGGTCCGTGCGAATGTATCACAAGAAAGGGTACTCCGACTTGGAGCTGTACAGCCGGAAAGTGGTCTTGTCCAACTCAAGATGCGACGGGTATTTGATTCAGTTTAAGGATATTCAACACTACCCGGATCCTACGCTGGAGCGAATTCGAGAGCTGGAGCATCAATCGAAGCTCGAACAAGCGCTGGTCTTAAGCAAGCAGCACTACAAGTCCTTGTTCGAACAGCATCCCGACGGCGTCTTTTCCCTGGATTTGCAGGCTCGGTTCCTGACGCTCAACGCCTCCTTCGAACGGATCACCGGCTATTCCGCAAGCGAGCTGTTCCAGACGAACTTCATCAACCGGACGTATCAGGAAGACTGGGCCGTTACATACGATCAATTCCTGCTGGCGGTCAAGGGCCAGCCGCGGGTGTTCAATACTAGGGTACAGCACAAGAACGGCGGGCTCATCGAGTTCCGCGTCTATTTGCTGCCCATACTCGTAGATCATGAGCCGAGGGGCGTCTACGGCATCGCGCAGGACATTACGCAGGAGAAGCGGCTCCTGGAGAAGCTGCGTTCCAGCGAGGGGATGTACAAGCTTATCGAAGAGAACTCGTTCGATCTGATCGCCCGTTGCGCGCTGGACGGGAAGCTGCTCTACATGTCCTCCATCGTCACCACCATGTTAGGGTACGCCCAGGAAGAGCTAAGAGACCAATACACGCAGCAGTATATGCACCCCGACGATCTGTTGCTCATGGAACAAAACTTCCAGTCCCAGTACCAGCGTGGAATGGAGCCTTCGCTTCATGCCTATAGGTTCCGCCACAAAGACGGCCACTATGTCTGGATGGAAACGATCATCTCGATGGTTCGCGACGCGGACGGAGCTGTCTCGGAGCTGCTCTGCGTATCGAGGGATATCTCGGAACGCAAACAGACCGAGGAGCTTATGCTTCGGTCCGAGAAATTGTTAATGGCCGGTCAGCTGGCTGCCGGCATTGCCCATGAAATTCGCAATCCACTGACGTCGATCAAGGGCTTCCTGCAGCTACTGGGCTCGCAGATGAAGGACAAACAGGAATTCGTCACGATCATGCGCTCCGAGCTGAACCGGATCGAGGAGATTACGAACGAGCTGCTGCTGCTCGCGAAACCTCATGCCCATGCGTTCCACAAGCACGAGCTGGGCGGGCTGCTGAAGCAGGTCGTGTCCATCATGGAGCCGCAATCGATTCTGAATAACGTGCAAGTCGTGAACACTCCCGCCATGGAGCCTTTATACATCCGATGCGACGAGAATCAGCTCAAGCAAGTGTTTATCAATTTCATCAAGAATGCGATCGAGGCAATGCCGAACGGCGGCCTGTTGCGGGTTACAGTAGAACGGCATCAGGAGGAAGCGGTGATTGCCTTCATCGATCAAGGCTGCGGTATTCCCGAGGACAAGCTGGCCACGATCTGGCAACCGTTCTACACGACCAAGGATCGGGGGACCGGCCTCGGCCTCATGGTCAGCTACAGCATTATCGAGAACCATAAGGGACGGGTGAATGTATCGAGCGAGCTCGGGACCGGAACAACGTTCACGGTTCATTTGCCGTTGCTCACTTCCGACACTCGGCTTACCTAGAGGAACCGAATGTAGAGCTCGTCGAACCGGTCCGAATTCATTTTCTTGCGCAATTGCAGCTGCAGGATGCCGTCTTGATATTCGGCTTTGCTGGAGTTGGAATGCACAAGCGCGGGGAGGCGTACGAATTGCACGTTTTTTCCGGGCCCCTCGATCTTGACCTTGCTGGAATTGGCGAATAGCTGCAGATTGCGTGGGTTGACTTGGGCTGGGATGCGGATCCGGACAATGACGTTGCGATGCGTTTCGAAAACTTCCGTCTCGAGCTGCCCGGCCGGTGAGGCCGGTGCGGCTTGTTGAGGTTTCAGGGCATTCCCCAGCGCGGCCGGCACCGTCTGCTTCATGACGTTCTGTATGAACTTGTCTACCCAGCCCATGTCCGGAACTTTCCCCTGCTGGGCCGAGGCGATTCCGTTGAATAGCTCTTCGAAATGCTTCCAATTGCCGAATGGATTCCCATTGTCGGCCATCTCCATCCCTCCTAACCTTCTCCTACTAGCTTATGTGCATCAAGGGAAGCGAGTGCGTGCTAAGGGCTTAAACCGATCCCTCCGATAAAATCGGTAAGCACCAGTGGGCGGATACCCACATACATTAGCATATGGACTAAAGAGCGAAGGGTGTTTGTCATGCCATCCATTGTGGGAAACATCAAAATCTTAAGTGTCGGCCCGAGCTCGATCGTACAGATCGGAGATGCCGTTATTTTGTCTCCGGTCAGCTCATCCAAGACGTATGCAGGCGCCAATTCGTTCAATACCGGTGATACGTTCGGACCATCGCTTGTGAATAACCCCGGAAACATCACTAAGACGAATGACCAAGACGTCATCGACTCCAGCAATAAGAAGGAGGTTGTGGAGTGAACCTCATCGTCCATCAGTCCATCGTCATTCAGCAATTGAAGGTCGGCGGAATTACCAATTCATCCATCCTGCAGATCGGAACGGCGGGGATTATCAAGTCGCAAGCCAACCTTTTCAATACCGGCCAATATACAGGACCCGCTCCGCCAGCCTTGGGCACAGCCGCGGGCACAGCCGGTCCCCTCGTGCCGCTGGCTTCTCCGCGATAGCGCAATTGTCATGTCCGGCAGGCCTCCCGTCATACAATAGGATGATACGGCTCGCGACGAGCTTATCGCCCGAGGGGAGGATGCCGATGAACAGCGGGTACGACTGGAACATGATTTTCCGCCAGCTGTATACACAGCTGCTGTGGCAGTCCGAGAAGCTGGGCAAGATGGACCGGAAGCTGGACGCCATCCTGGCGGAGCTGCAGGCTATTCGGGGCCAGAAGCCGGTCAATGTGGAGAAGATCGAATACAATTTCGACCAGCTGAAGGTTGAGAAGCTGGACGGAACTTTGAATATCGGGATTACACCGGACAATGCCAAGTCCATCGAGCAGCTCGCCCTCGGAGACAGCGAAGTGATGGTCGGCCCGGTTCCGATTCAGACCCAGTCTCCCCAGTCGTTCGCCGCGATTCAGAACGGAGTGATGAATTATCTGAACGCGGAAGCGCCGGAGGAGCTGATGCAGATGGAGGGCAAATACAACCTGTCTCTTCCTGGAGAGTATCGCGCGCACATCTTGGCGGATGTACAGAAGCAAGTAAACGCTCGGATCGTGCATTATATGCAGCAGATGGAGCTTCGAGACGATGGGGAGAATCCAGAAGAGCGGGTACGCGAAATCTCGGAGCAAGTGAAGGCCGATATTCGGAAAGGCGTGGAGCAGTACTTGCAAACGTTCCCGAAAAGAGAGGAGGAGTAGCGGATGAATCTAAATGTCGTAAACCGCGAAGTGCGAATCGGAACGATCCGGGTGACCGGGGTCTCGAGCTCTTCGGTGTTCCTCATCGGCGATTCGGAGATTATCACTCTGGCCTCCGTGTTCGATACGCCTCCGGAATCGCTCATTATCGGTCCGCTCGTACCCCTGGCACCGGAACGGTCAGGCGAGTGGTAAGCTTACAGAGGAGAGGGGAGACTCGGGGATGAGTATGAATCGCACGGTTGTCGTCGGAGTACTGGACCTGAACACGATTACGTCCTCCTCGCTCCTCCAAGTCGGCGATTCCCAGGTCGTTCAGCCGCGCAGCCGCGCGTTGGCCGTACAGCGGGAGATCGCATTCTTCCTGCCCTGGGAGGGCGGATTCTCCAATTATCCGTTATTCTCGGTGCCGATCCCGCGGCCGGACTTGTCGTCGCCGGTCAAGGTGAGCATCTTCAACGAGGACCCGTCCATCCGTGTCGGCGGGATCGATGTGACCTCCATAGCCGCCTCCTCGGTGTTGAAGGTGGGCAATACGTACGTCGTCGATGCGGAAGCCCGTGTGCTCCACATTCGTCAGCTGCTGCGCGGAGAGCGCCCGGTTGGCGGGGCCGGAGCGGAGGCGGCGGAAGAAGCGGAAGAGGGCTGAGTAACTATCGCATCCTGCTGATTCAAATATCCGGATTGGCTAAGGGAACGGACAATGTTGGAATCGACAGGGGCAGTCCCGCCGCTTTCCGACAAGTACCATGATTTATTCGGATTATTTTCCCCAAGTGCCTCGCTTAACGACCAGTAACCCGTTTATTGGCTTTATCCCGCCTATCGCCTCGCGGACCGACCCGTACCCGATTTTGGGATTATCCCCGTCTAAACGACCAGTAACCTCATTTTTGGCCTACTCCTGCCTTATCGCCTCGCTGACCGGCCAGTAACCCAACTTTCGGATTATCCCCGCCAATCGCCTCGCTAAACGACCAGTAACCTGACTTTAGGCTTAATTCTGCCTATCGCCTCACTGACCGACAAGTAACCCGATTTTCGGATTATCCCGGCCAACCGCAACCATACCGACCGGTAACCCGATTTTTTCGGCTTAATCCTGCCTATCGCCTCGTTTATCGACCCGTAACCCGATTTTTTCGGCTTAATCCTGCCTATCGCCTCGTTTATCCACCCGTAACTCGATTTTTACGGCTTATTCCAGCCGAACGCCCCGCTTATCGACCCGTAACCCGATTTTTTCGGCTTATTCCTGCCGATCGTCCCCTTTATCGACCAAACCGCTTATTCGGCTTAAACTCGCCTTGTCTTATGTCTTGAGCTGAAGTAGTGAAACTAAACTTACAAAGAGTAAACCGAGCCTAACAAAACAAGCTTAAAATCGTGCTTCCCGGCGAGATTGTAAACCTAACTTCCGTTAACAATAAACCCGAGTTTACAATTAACCGAAGTTTGCCTTACTAATTGACCATTTGCAGGTAGTGTCGCGCGTATATAGTTTAGTTAGCGTTACAATTTGTAAATTTAGCTTTACAAAAGAATTGGATAACTGGGCTCAGCTCCTCTTACGGCAGATCGTCACGAGTCTTCTAGGGCTTTTACAATTCATACTACTTTTATTTAGTACACACAATAAATAAAATATTGCACACTAAATCGTTATATGATATGTATTATATATTGAAAAAAGTAAACAATGCAGCCAATAATGATGCCGCACCGGGAGGATGAGACGGATGATTGGAAACTGGGTTATGCGATTCGAGGAAGGTCACGCGGGGATGAATTCGATACTGGGGGGGAAAGGCGCGAATTTGGCGGAGATGACGAGAGCCGGACTGCCGGTGCCGCCCGGGTTCACGATTACGACCGAAGCATGCCGAGAATATTACCGGCACGGCTCTACACTTCCCGAAGGGCTGATGGAACAGGCGTACCGGGCGCTAGCCGAGCTGGAGCGGCAGCTCGAGAAGGGTTTCGGCGATGCGAACCGCCCGCTCCTCGTGTCCGTCCGCTCCGGGTCCGTCCATTCGATGCCGGGGATGATGGATACGATTCTGAACGTCGGCTTGAACGACGATACGGTAGAAGGGCTGGTCCGCGCAACCGGCAATCCGCGCTTCGCCTACGACTGCTACCGACGCCTCGTGCAAATGTTCGGCAACGTTGTGTTCGGTATTGAGGGGATCCTGTTCGAGAGGCTGCTGCATGAGCTCAAGACGGCCCGCGGCCTGGAGCAGGATCGCGATGTGGACGCGGACGGCTGGAAGACGCTGGTCAGGCAGTTCCAGGCGCTGATCCGCCGTCAGACCGGTCAGGACTTCCCGCAGGCGGCTCGAGATCAGCTGACACTGGCGGTCGATGCCGTGTTCCGCTCGTGGGATAACGCCCGGGCGAAAGTATACCGGAAGGTGCATCGCATTCCCGACTCGCAAGGTACGGCGGTGAACGTACAGGCGATGGTGTTCGGCAATCGGGGCGAAGATTGCGGCACGGGGGTTGTCTTCACGCGGGACCCGTCTACGGGGCGCAATGTACTGTATGGGGAGTTTCTGACGAACGCCCAAGGCGAGGACGTCGTGGCCGGCTCCCGTACCCCCCGGGCGATCGCCGAGCTCGAGACCGTCATGCCGGACGTGTACGCCCAGCTAGCCGCAACCGCACGCAAGCTCGAGGCCCATTACCGCGACATGCAGGACATCGAATTCACCGTCGAGAGCGGCCGGTTGTACATCCTGCAGACGCGCACCGGCAAGCGCTCGGCGCAGGCGACGCTCAAGATCGGCGTCGATCTCGTCGCCGAGGGCGTCCTGACGCCCGCCGAGGCGGTGCGCCGCGTGGAAGCCGGCCATCTGGACCAGCTGCTCCATCCGACGATTCGGTCGGATGCCGAGCTGGACGTGCTGGCCGTAGGGCTGCCGGCGTCGCCTGGCGCGGCCACCGGGCAAGTCGTCTTCGACGCCGACACCGCCGAGCGGTGGGCCGCCGCCGGCAAGCGCGTCATCCTCGTGCGAGCCGAGACGACGCCCGAGGACATCCACGGCGTGCTCGCCGCAGAGGGCGTGCTGACGAGCCGCGGCGGCATGACGAGCCACGCGGCGGTCGTGGCGCGCGGCATGGGCAAGCCGTGCGTCTGCGGCTGCGAGGCGCTGGCCATCGATGCGGAGGACGGCACGTTCGCCGTAGCAGGCGCGGTTGTGCGCGAGGGCGACTGCGTCACGATCGACGGCGCGAGCGGGCGCGTCATCCGCGGCGAGGTGCCGCTGCAGGAGGCGGAGATGACCGCTGAGCTGAGGCAGCTGCTCGCGTGGGCGGACGACATCCGCACACTCCGGGTAGTCGCGAACGCCGATAACCCGGAGGACGCGCGGAAGGCCCGCGAGTTCGGTGCGGAAGGCATCGGGCTGTGCCGGACGGAGCATATGTTCTTGACGCCGGATCGGCTGCCGATCGTGCAGGCGATGATTTTGGCCGAGACGCGGGAAGGGCGGCTCGAGGCACTGGGACGGCTGCTGCCGATGCAGCGGGACGATTTCGAAGGGCTGTTCCGCGCCATGGACGGGTTGCCGGTGTCGATCCGTCTCTTGGACCCGCCTCTGCATGAGTTTCTGCCGAATCTGGAGGAGCTGAAGGCGCGGCTCGAGCATTCACCCGCAGGGGTAGGCAGCCTAGTGGAGAGGCAGGAGCTGGAGCGGCTCATCCGCAAAGTGAAGGCGTTGCACGAAGTGAATCCGATGCTCGGTCAGCGCGGGTGCCGACTGGGGATCCTGTACCCGGAAATCTATGAAATGCAAGTAGAGGCGATCTTCCTCGCGGTCCAAACGTGCCTAGCCGAGGGCGTGAAGGTGCTGCCGGAGATTATGATCCCGCTCGTCGGGCATGTGAACGAGCTCAAGCTGCTGCGAGAGATGGTGGACCGTACGGCAGTGCGGGTCCTGCATGGCGATGCCTTGACATGCGGCTACAAGGTCGGCACGATGATCGAGGTGCCGCGGGCGGCGCTCACTGCGGCTCAGATCGCCCCGTACGCCGACTTCTTCTCCTTCGGGACGAACGACCTCACACAGATGACGTACGGCTATAGCCGGGACGACGCCGAGGGGAAATTCCTGACCGCTTATGTGGACCGGGAAGTACTGGCGCACAATCCGTTCCAGGTGCTCGATCGCGAAGGCGTCGGACAATTGATCGAATGGGCAGTGGAGCATGGGCTCAAGAGCCAACCGGCGCTCAAGACGGGCGTGTGCGGCGAGCACGGCGGCGACCCGCAGTCGATCGGCTTCTGTCATGAAGCGGGGCTCGACTATGTCAGCTGCTCCCCGTACCGGATTCCGCTCGCCCGGCTGGCCGCCGCTCAGGCGAAGCTGGAGGCGGATGCCAATGCCGTGTCGAGTGCAGCCGAGGCGCTGCGGCCGGCGGTGGGACACTAGGGAGCGGATCAGAGCCAGAGGGACGTCGGCTTCGTACGTTCGTCTGGCTTTTCTTCTCGTTTCAGGCTAACATAGAAGAAACGTAAATTATGGGTTGGAATGCTTGGACCAAGGAGGGGAACCGCCATCGAATTATCCGCTCGTCAGCTGGAGATCATCCGGCTAGTGAAACAGCACGCCCCGATCACGGGGGACCAGCTCGCCGAACAGCTGAACCTGAGCCGGCCGACGATTCGATCGGACCTGGCGCTGCTCGTCATGCTGGGCTATCTGGACGCGAAGCCGAAGGTCGGATACTTCCTCGGCGACGCCGCCGTATCAGACCATCATGGGGCCCGGAAACTGCAGGGCTTGAAGGTAAAGGACGTTCAGTCGGTGCCGGTCAACATCCTGGAGACGGCCACTGTTCACGATGCGGTCGTAGCGCTCTTCATGGAGAATGTCGGGAGCCTGATGGTGACGAACGCCGAGGGGGAGCTCGTCGGGATGGTATCCCGGAAGGACTTGCTTAAGGTGACGCTCGGCAATGCCGGAGCTGCCGGAATGCCGGTTAGTCTCGTCATGTCCCGTCAGCCGAACATTATTACCGTGTCGCCGGAAGATCCGGTCGTGGAGGCCGGCCGCAAAATGATCCATCATCAGGTGGACAGTCTGCCGGTGGTGGCGAAACAGCAGGACACGCCGGGCGGACCGGTACGGCTCGAGGTCGTAGGCCGCATTACGAAGACGACGATGACCCGGCTGCTCGTCGAGCTGGCGTCGGATCCGGGATCGTTCTAGGAACAGACAGAAGACAGAATGGGAGCAACAAGCCGGCAATGCTTCGCGGCAGCAAACCGGGCTGGAGGAGGAACACGTGACGCAAGAAGCGCAGCATATCATTTACATTTGCTCGGACGCGGTCGGGGAAACCGCCGATGCCGTCGTTCGGGCCACTATGCGTCAGTTCGACGCGCATCAGGTGAGAATTAAGCGGTTCGCGCAAGTTCGCCATGAGGACGAGATCAAGTCGATGATGGAGGAAGCGGCCCTCCACGGAGGCTTCGTCGCCTACACGCTCGTGCAGCCGGAGCTGAGAGAGATGATCCGGGAGGAATCGATCCGGCTCGGAGTGCGGGCGGTCGATATCATGGGGCCGGTTATGCAGGCGTTCATCGACACGTTCAACGACTCGCCGAAGCGGAAGCCCGGCCTCTTGCACGAGATGGACGACGACTACTTCCGCCGGGTGGAGGCGATCGAATTCGCGGTCAAGTGCGACGACGGCCGCGACACGAACGCGCTCCTGCAAGCGCAGCTCGTGCTGCTGGGCGTATCCCGCACGTCCAAAACCCCGCTCAGCATCTTCCTCGCTCATAAAGGAATCAAGGTAGGCAACTTCCCGCTCGTCCCGGAGGTGAAGGTGCCGAAGGAGCTGTTCATGCTGCCGGAGCGCCGCATCATCGGCTTGACGATGGACGCCGAGCAGCTGCTCAAGATTCGGACAGAACGGCTGAAGGCCGTCGGACTGCCATACGGCGCCAAGTACGCGACGCTCCAGCGCATCATGGAGGAGCTGGAATACGCGAACGGATTGATGAAGCAGCTGAATTGCCCGATCATCAATGTCACCGACAAGGCGATCGAGGAGACGGCCGGCATCATTATGGGATTCATGGCTTGAAAAAAGACCCAGCCTCCATGACTTGGAGCTGGGTCTTCTTGATGCTGTTGCCGGCTTCTATGCCGTACCTACACCTACACTCCGGGGCTCAGGCCGTCCTACGGTGCGCCCTTTCCCAAGCGGGATGACCATAGGCGTGCCGTACACCGGATCGCGCGTAATCTGACATGGCATCTCGAACACATCACCGATGAGCCGCTCGGTCACGATTTCCTCCGGTTGTCCGGCGGCATAGACCGTCTTGTCCTTGACGGCGACGATATGATGCGCGTACCGGCACGCCAGGTTAATATCGTGCAGCACCATGACGATCGTCCGATTCTCCCGTTCATTCAGCTCGAACAGCAGGTCCAGCACTTCGATCTGATGGGTCAGATCGAGATATGTCGTAGGCTCGTCGAGCAGGATCGTGGAGGTGCCCTGTGCCAGCGTCATTGCGATCCAGGCGCGCTGGCGCTGGCCGCCCGACAGCGAATCAACCGTACGGTCGGCGAGATCCTCGATGCCAGTCGCATGAAGAGCTTGCCTCACCGCCCGTTCGTCTTCGTCCGACCACTGCTTCAGCCAGTTCTGGTACGGGTACCGGCCCTGCTTCACGAGCTGCAGCACGGTGAGCCCTTCCGGCGCGATCGGCCCTTGCGGCAAAATCGCCAGCTGGCGCGCCACTTCCTTCGTCGATTGCTCCGCGATCGCCCGTCCGTCCAGCAGAAGCTGGCCGCCGCGAGGCTTGAGGAGCCGGGCCATCGAACGCAGCAGCGTCGACTTACCGGAGCCGTTGCTTCCGATGAACACCGAGATTTTCCCTTTTGGAACGCACAAATCCAGGTTTTCTATAATGCAGGTGTCCCCATAGGACAAGGTGAGCTGTTTCGTTTCAATGGCGGTCACCGGAAGCACTCCTTTTTTTAAAAGTTTTGGCCGTTTGATAGTTAAGCGTTGCGATGCTTATATAGTAAATAGATAAAGAACGGTGCGCCGATCAGCGAAGTGAAGATCCCGACGGGCAGATCAAGCGGCGGGAATGCGGTGCGGGCGACGAGATCGGCTGCCGCGACCATAATGCCGCCTACAAGCGACGAGACGATCAGATTGCCGCCGAACGCCGGGCCGACGAGCCGCCGCGCGATGTGGGGGGCGATCAGGCCGACGAACCCGATGGCGCCTCCGACCGCGACGCCCGCGCCGGCCAGCGCCACGCAGATGACGAGCAGCAGGAACCGGCTGCGCTGGACGCGGTTGCCGACTCCGGTCGCGGTCTCGTCGCCGAGCTGGAGCGCATTCACCGAGCGTCCCAGCGCCCAGGCGAGCGGGAGGAACACCAATACCCAAGGCAGCAAGGTGAGTACATTTTTCCAGTTCGATCCGTAAACGGTGCCGGTCATCCAGATGAGCGACCTGGCGGTCAAGTAGATCGGACTCGTGACGATCAGCATCGTCGTAATCGCCGCCATCGCGGCGCCGATGCCGACCCCGACGAGGACGAGCCGCATTGGAGTGACGCCCCGCTTCCAGGCCAGCGCGTAGATCAGGAACGTAATGAGCGCGGCGCCGAGCAAGGCCGCAACCGGCAGCCACTGGATGCTCACCTTCGGGAACACCAGGAGGAGCAGCACAGCGGCGGCGGAAGAGCCGCCAGTGACACCCATGATGTCGGGCGAGGCGAGCGGATTGCGAATGATGCCCTGCAGAATCGCTCCGGATGCGGCGAGCGCGATCCCGACGAGGAAGCCGATCACGACACGCGGCAGACGCAGCTGCCGCACGATCAAGCCGGCTCCGCTGTCCCCGTAGCCGAATACAGCCTGCACGACCGACCATGGATGAATGCGCGTCGAGCCGAGCGCCGTACTGGCGATCAGCAGGATCACGCTCAGAATGAGCAACGCGCCGATCGTCCCAATCGTTCTTCGTTCGGTGAGGAACGAAGCGCCTAATCGACCGAATCGTATGTGGATCCATCGGTTCATGATTACTTGCCCCCCTTCCGGGCCACGTACACGAAGAAGGGAGTGCCGATGATCGCCGTCATGACGCCGATAGGAATTTCCTTCGGCATCGCGACGTAACGCGCCCCGATATCCGCCGCCAGGAGCAGGATCGCCCCGAGCAGGCCGCTGTACAAGACGACCCAGCGTACGTCCTGGCCGATCAACGAACGAGCCAGATGCGGCACGACGAGGCCGACGAAGCCGATCGGACCGGCCACGGCCACCGAAGCGCCGGCGAGCAGGACGATGACGAGACCGGTCATCGCCTTGACGAGCACGGTCCGCTGGCCGAGACCTTTCGCCACATCCTCCCCGAGCAGCAGCGTATTGATCGGACCGGCGAGGACGAAGGCGGCGATCCAGGCTACGACCATATAAGGAAGCAGATCGGTCAGGATGGACAGCTTGCGGCCGGCAACCGAACCGGCGAGCCAGAACAGCACTTCATCCATCGTCTTCTGATTAATGACGAGAAAGGCGTGGGTCATGGAAGAGGCAAGCGCTGTGACGGCGGCACCCGCCAGGGTGACCCGCATCGGTGACAACCCTTCCCGGCCGGCGGAGCCGAGCGCGAAGACGATCGCCCCGCTGAAGGCGGCGCCGATGAACGCGACCCAAGCGAATTGGCTGAGACTGCCTACAGACATGAACGTGACCGCAACGACGATCGCGAGACCGGCTCCCGCGTTCAAGCCCATCAGGCCGGTATCGGCCAGCGGATTCCGGGTTAGTGCTTGCAGCAGCGCTCCCGCGATGCCGAGACTCGCTCCGACGGCGGCGGCGATGAAGGCTCGAGGAATGCGGACATCCTTAATTACTATATGTTCATTGGACCCGTTGAAGTGCATGAACGCATCGACGGCGGTTCTCCACCCGGTGTTGATTACACCGAAAACGACGCTGGCATAGAGCGCTAGCAGCACAAGCGCGATGGCGACGATAACGCCAGTTATTCTGGTTGCGGTGGTCCGAAGCAAGCCGGTCATTATGCATTCATCCTTAATCAACATGAGAGATAAGTAAAGGAATATTAAGTAAAGGAAAATAAGTAAGGAAAGTAAGTAGGAACAAGAACAAGTTTAGGCGATCGAAGCGTCTTTTGTCAATGAATTTGATATTCATTCTCAATGAAAACCGAGTGGGAATCATTTGAAAGAGGAGCAAAAAGGCTTGACAACGCTTCAGTCCCTGTGTATGATTTGTTCTGACATTGATAATCATTATCAAACATATTTGCAGGACAGGGGAGAGATTCAAGCATGTTGCTCGTCAAAAAGAAAGTGATTACATTAGCGATTACGGCCCTCGCCGCCTCGGTTGCGTTAGCCGGCTGCGGCAGCAAATCCGAAGACAACGGCGGGACTAACGCTGCAGGCGGCACTCCGTCTCCAAGCGCCTCTACGGCTTATACGATCAAACATGCCATGGGGGAAACGACGATTCCGGCAACGCCGAAGAAAGTCGTCATTTTGACAAACGAAGGTACGGAGGCGCTGCTCGCGTTAGGCGTGAAGCCGGTAGGCGCGGTGAAATCATGGACGGGTAACCCTTGGTACAATCATATTAAAGCCGACATGGAAGGCGTCAAAGTCGTCGGCGAGGAAAGCCAGCCGAACCTCGAAGAGATCGCCGCTCTCAAGCCGGACCTGATTATCGGCAACAAGCTGCGTCACGAGAAAATCTACGAGCAGCTCAAAGCGATTGCGCCTACCATCGAGTCCGAAACGCTGCGGGGCGAGTGGAAAAACAACTTTGCTCTGTATGCCCAAGCGTTGAATAAGAAGGCCGAGGGCGAGAAGGTGATTGCGGACTTCGACAAGCGGGTCGAAGATTTGAAGGCGAAGGCCGGCGACAAGCTGAAGCAAAAGATCTCCATCGTGCGGTTTATGCCGGACCGCGTGCGCATCTACTACAAAGAGACGTTTACCGGCATTATTTTCAGCCAACTCGGCATCGCCCGACCGGACAGCCAGAACAAGCAGGAGTTCTCGGCCGACGTGACCAAGGAGCGGATCCCGGAGATGGACGGCGATTACATGTTCTACTTCACGTATGAGACCGGGGATGGCAAGGCCAGCAAGGCCGAGCAGGAATGGACGAACGATTCGCTGTGGAAAAACTTGAACGTCGTCAAGGCCGGCAAGGTCAAGAAAGTGGACGACGCGATCTGGAATACGGCAGGCGGCGTGAAAGCGGCCAACCTGCTCTTGGATGATCTGTACACGTTCTACGGGGTCAGCAAGTAAGCTTGGTTATGGGGTCAAAGTCCCTCTTTCATTGACGTTGTTCTCCTTTTCGTGCATGATAGGGGGACAGGAGATGATTGGAGGGACGTTTTGTTGTGAATGCGGAGCAGATCGTTCAAATGATGTCCAGCCGCGGGCTGCGCATTACCGACCAACGGAGGACGTTAGCCGGGCTGTTCGCCGATACGGATGGCTATTTGACGGCCAAAGACGTCTATGACTATATGGGCAAGCGGTATTCGGGCCTTAGCTTCGATACGGTGTACCGCAACCTGCGGGTGATGCACGACATGGGCATCGTGGAGCAGTTCGTGTTCGAGGACGGCGTGAAGTTTCGCGCGCATTGCGACGAGCACCATCATCACCACCACTTGTTCTGCCTAAACTGTGAGAAGACGGTACCGATCGTTTATTGTCCGATGACCCGGATCGAGGGGGTTCCGGAAGACTTCCAAGTCGTGCGCCACAAATTCGAGATCTACGGCTATTGCTCTTCGTGCAAGGCGGAGGGTAAGGAGGAGGCGGCCGCCCCCCATGCTCACTAAGGCGCTTCAGCTTCCCGTCCGCGTGTATCGCCGCTGGATTTCGCCGCTGAAGCCGCCGACGTGCCGATTCTATCCGACATGCTCGGCCTATGCGCTCGAAGCGTTGGAGGTGCACGGTCCGCTGAAAGGCTCGTACTTGGCGGTACGGCGCATATGCAAGTGCCATCCGTTCCACCCGGGCGGGTTGGACCCGGTCCCGCCGAAGGCGGGGAGCGAACCGGATGGCCGGAAACCTTGACAATACGATCACTTTGGGGGCTGCTTGACAGGCGGCGCCCCTTTTCGGTATCATTTCACTAAATGAATGGTTATAACTCGACTCCAATGAATGGAAGAGTACAGAGACGCCCCTATTACAGAGAGCCGGAACCCGCTGAAACCCGGTATAGGCCGCCCTTTGGAACATGGTCCAGGAGGAATCGGTCCCGAGCGCCCGCTGCATGCAGCTGCGTTAAGGATCGACGCTACGCCGCGATATCGGCGCAGTCTCCAGCAGACTGATGAGCTTCGCGCCTGCAAAGGCCGGAGGAAGTTGGGTGGTACCGCGTGAGTCCGAACTCTCGTCCCATAGGGGAGAGGGTTTTTTTGTTTTTTCGGGGAAAATGAGGAATCAGACGAATTCGGGGAATCAGAACCGTCGCCTGCGACGGGAAACACTATAGGAGGCTGACCGACATGTCAGAGACCAAACGACCAACGTATTACATTACGACGCCGATTTACTACCCGAGCGACAAGCTGCACATCGGCCACGCTTACACGACCGTAGCGGGGGATGCCATGGCGCGCTACAAGCGGCTGCGCGGGTTCGACGTCATGTACTTGACCGGGACGGATGAGCACGGCCAGAAGATCGAGCGCAAGGCGGTGGAGCGCGGGGTGACGCCTCAGCAATTCGTCGACGACATCGTCGAGGGGATCAAGGCGCTGTGGGCGAAGCTGGACATTTCCTACGACGACTTCATCCGCACGACGGAGGAGCGCCACAAGGTGGTAGTGCAGCGCATCTTCGACAAGCTTGTGCAGCAGGGCGACATTTATCTGGATACGTATGAAGGCTGGTACTGTACGCCATGCGAATCGTTCTTCCTGGAGCGGCAGCTCGTGGACGGCAACTGTCCCGACTGCGGACGCCCGGTGGAAAAGGTGCGCGAGGAGAGCTATTTTTTCAAGATGAGCAAGTACGCCGACCGGCTGCTCGCTTACTATGAGGAGAATCCTTCGTTCATTCAACCGGAATCCCGCAAAAATGAGATGGTCAACAACTTCATCAAGCCCGGCCTGGAGGACTTGGCGGTCTCGCGGATGTCGTTCGACTGGGGCATCAAGGTGCCGAACAATCCGAAGCATGTCGTCTACGTCTGGATCGACGCGCTGTCCAACTACATTACCGCGCTCGGCTACGGAACCGACCATCCGGAGAAGTTCGAGCGGTACTGGCCGGCTGACGTGCATCTGGTAGGCAAGGAAATCGTGCGGTTCCATACGATCTACTGGCCGATCATGCTCATGGCGCTGGACCTGCCGCTGCCGAAGCAAGTGTTCGCCCATGGCTGGCTGCTCATGAAGGACGGCAAGATGTCGAAGTCCAAAGGCAACGTCGTCGACCCGGTGACGCTAATCGACCGGTACGGGCTGGACGCGCTCCGCTATTATTTGCTGCGGGAAGTGCCGTTCGGAGCCGACGGGACGTTCACGCCGGAAGGCTTCGTCGAGCGGCTGAATTATGACTTGGCGAACGACTTGGGCAATTTGCTTAACCGGACGATCGTCATGATCGACAAATATTTCGGCGGCGAGATCCAGCCTTATATCGCGAACGTCACCTTGCATGATGCCGGCCTGCTGGAGACGTACCGGAGTACGCTGGCGAAGTATGAAGAGGCGATGGAGCGGATGGAATTCTCGCTCGCGCTTGCCGCCGTGTGGACGCTGATCGGCCGCACGAACAAGTACATCGACGAGACGCAGCCGTGGTCGCTCGTCAAGGACGAGGCGACGCGCCCGGCGCTCGGCTCGGTGCTGTACCACTTGGCCGAGTCGCTCCGCATCTCGGCCGTGCTGCTGCAGCCGTTCCTGACGCGGACGCCGGGCAACATCTTCGCCCAGCTGGGGCTCGACCCCGCGGACAGCCGCTTGAGCGGCTGGGACAGCGTCACGACCTTCGGCCAGCTCCCGGCGGGCACGAAGGTCGTGAAGGGCGAGGCGATGTTCCCGCGGCTCGACGTACCCGTCGAGACGGCGTTCATCGCCGAGTCCATGGGCGGCGGCGCGGCCCCGGCCGAGCCGCCGGCAGCGCCTGCGGCAGAGGCAGGTGCCCCCGCCGCCGCACCTAAGGCGCCGGCGGCGAGCGGCGCCGACCGCTTGGAGGAAATCGCCATCGACGATTTCCTCAAGGTCGAGCTGCGCGTCGCGCAAGTGCTCGCCGCGGACGCGATTCCGAACGCCGACAAGCTGCTCAAGCTCCAGCTGGACCTGGGCAGCGAGCAGCGGCAGGTCGTCTCGGGCATCGCCAAGTTCTACAAGCCGGAAGACCTCGTCGGACGCAAAGTAATCTGCGTCGTGAACCTGAAGCCGGTCAAGTTGCGCGGCGAGTTGTCGCAAGGCATGATCCTCGCCGCTTCCGAGGGCGACCGGCTGACGCTGGCAACCGTAGCGGAGGACATCCCGGTCGGCGCTCGCGTGAAATAACCCGCAAGATCCAAGAATCGCCCCGTGGGCCGCTAGTACGGCCGACGGGGCTTCTTTGCCGTTCACGAAACTAATCGTTGACAAGCGATTGGGCGGGCACGTATAATCCGAAGTGTAAATAGAAATACTTACGATTTACATATCGCCAGGCGATCCAAGATCCATGATCCACGAAATCAGATCCGCGATCCGCCGGCAGCATCTGAAAGGGGACCCTAATACCATGCATCCGAGAACTAATAAGCTCTCATACATCTTATTAACCTTAGCGCTCTCCACAGTCCTCATCCTCTCCGGCTGCGGTAAAACGTCCGGCGTCCAGCTGGAGGAGGGCAAGATCAACATCGTGACTACTTTTTACCCGCTCTATTACTTTGCCGGTGCGATCGGGGGCGATCATGCGCACGTGATCAATCTCGTCCCGGCCGGCGTAGAGCCGCACGAGTGGTCGCCCAAGAGCCGCGACCTCGTCGCGATGACCAAGGCGGAGCTGTTCGTGTACAACGGGGCCGGCTTCGAAGGCTGGGTAGACGATTTCCTGGCCAGCAAGAAGAGCGGCTCGAAGCAGGTCGTCATCGAAGCGAGCGCCGGCATCCCGCTTATCCATGCGGGCGAAGAAGGGGCTGCCGATAACAAGGACGATCACGGCCACGAGCAAGAGTCCGGCGTAGACCCTCACGTATGGGTCAGCCCGAAGTCCGCGCTGCATATGGCCGAGTCGATCAAGAACGGGCTGATCCAAGCGGATGCCGCGCACAAAACCGACTACGAGGCGAACTACGGCAAGCTCGCACAGCAGCTGTCCGCGCTGGACGCCCAGTTCAAGGAGAAGCTGTCCAAGGTGTCGAAGAAGGAAATCATCGTGTCCCACCAGGCGTTCGGTTATTTGGCCCGCGATTATGGGCTGACGCAAATGCCGATTATGGGCTTGTCGCCCGATGCGGAGCCGACGGCCAAGGCAATGAAGGAGATCAACCAATTTATCCGGGAGCACCAGGTGAAAGTCATCTTCTTCGAGGAGCTGGTCTCCGACAAGCTGGCGAAGACGCTCGCCGAGGACGCCAAGATCGAGACCGAAGTGCTGAATCCGCTCGAGGGCTTGACCGATGCGCAGATCAAGGCCGGCGACAATTATGTGACAGTGATGGAGAGCAATTTGCAAAAATTGCTGAAAGCATTACAATAAGCCTAAGAAAGCTAAAGTGGGAGCCTGATTCCGATGAACGCCAATACGTCCAATCCGACTGGTCTGCATGCGATTCCCCCGTTCACGGGACCGCATTGTCATGACAGCATCATCTCTATAGAAGACGTCTCGTTCCGCTATAACAACCGGAATGTAATCGAGCATCTGACCTTCAACGTATACCAGCGTGATTTCGTGGGGCTGATCGGTTCGAACGGAGCGGGGAAGACGACGCTGCTCCGTATGATCGTCTCCCAGCTCCAGCCGGATCACGGCTCGATCCAGCTGTTCGGCCAGCCGATCGCACAGTTCAAGGACTGGGAGCGCATCGGCTACGTCCCGCAGAAGAACGCCTTCAATCCGTTGTTCCCGGCTACCGTGCGGGAAGTGGTGCTGTCCGGCGTCTATGGCAAGAAGAAGCTGTTCCGCCGGACGACGAAGCAGGACATGCAGAAGTGCGAGGATGCGATGCACGCCATGCGTATCGAGGACATCGCCGACCGTCGGATCGGTCAGTTGTCCGGCGGACAGCAGCAGAGGGTGTTCCTTGCACGCGCGCTGATCAACAACCCCGACCTGCTCATCCTCGATGAGCCGACCGTCGGGATCGATTCGGAGACGCAGGCCGGCTTCTTCCATATGATTCGCCATATGCATCAGCACCATAATATTACTTTCCTGATGGTCTCGCACGACATGGAAATGATGTATGCCTATCTCGGCCAAGAGCCGGCGATGACGAGCGGGAAGCTGAAGTTTTATGTCAAGCACACCCACGAGCTGGAGAACTGCAAGGAGACGAACCTGGCCCATTCGCTACGCGACCTGCGCGCGCGGACGGAGCCGGCTCCCGTTTGGCAATAGAAGTAGAGAAATACATGCGGAGGAGCAACCGGCTTGGACATTTTTCAGGAATATTTCTTTCAGAGGGCGCTGCTTGGGGGCGTACTGATCGGATTCATGGCGCCCTTGATGGGCGTCTTCCTCGTCCTCAGGCGGCTGTCGATGATCGGGGACACGCTGGCGCACGTCTCGATTGCGGGAGTGGCGCTAGGCTTCCTGATGGGCATATACCCGCTCGGGGTCGGGCTGTTGTTCTCCGTCCTCGCTTCGTTCGCGATCGAATGGCTGCGCAAAGCGTACAAGACGTATGCCGAGCTGTCGATCGCCATCATCATGTCGGGGGGCGTTGCCCTGGCGACGTTTTTGTTCACGTTAGGTCAAGGGTTCAATATGGACGTGACCAGCTATTTGTTCGGCAGCATTTATACGCTTAACTGGACCGACTTGTGGCTCGTGGCGGGGGTGACGGTCGTCGTGACGACGGTGCTGCTCCTGACGTTCAAGGAGATGTTCCTGCTCGTGTTCGACGAGGAGGCGGCCAGCGTGAGCGGCTTGCCGGTGCGCACGCTCAATCTGTTGACCACGATGCTGACCGCCCTGGTGATCGGCGTCGCGATCAAGATCGTAGGAGCGCTCCTCGTATCGGCGCTGCTGACCGTTCCGGTCGCCTGCAGTCTCGTCGTGGCTCGAAGCTTCCGGCATTCCGTCTGGACCGCGGTGATCTATTCGGAGATTGCGGTCGTGGGCGGCTTGGTCGCGGCGGGAATTTGGAGCTGGGCTCCGGGTGCGACCGTCGTGCTCACTCTGATTGCGCTGCTCATTCTATCGCTTATAGCCAAGCGGACCTTCCGTTTTTAGCACAGGAGGAGAAGACATGGAGAACGTAAACGTTTGGATCGCTTTCTGGGCAGGGTTCGCTTCGTTCATCTCGCCTTGCTGCCTGCCGCTTTACCCGTCGTACTTATCTTATATTACCGGCATTTCCGTTCAAAGGTTGCGTGAAGAGCGAACCGCCCGAGAAGTGCGCAAATCGACTTTGACGCATACGCTCTTTTTTATCCTCGGGTTCTCGATCATCTTCTACACCCTAGGGTTCGGAGCCGGCCTGCTGTCGGACTGGTTCGATTCGTATCGCGACCTGCTCCGTCAAATCGCCGCAATCTTCATCCTGGTGATGGGCTTGTTCCTGATCGGCATCTTCCAGCCGCAATGGCTGATGAGCGAGCGGAAGCTGCAGTTCAAGTACCGCCCGGCCGGCTATGTCGGCTCGATCTTGATCGGCATGGGCTTTGCGGCCGGCTGGTCGCCTTGCATCGGGCCTATCCTATCGGCGATTCTGATGCTTTCTACCACCGAGCCCGGCGCGTGGTTTTCGATGATTACCGCCTACACGCTCGGATTCGCGATTCCTTTTTTCATTTTGGCCTTTTTTATCGGGTCGACCAAGTGGATTCAGCGCTATTCCTCCTTGATCATGAAAATCGGGGGCGCCCTGATGATTGTGATTGCTGTCCTGCTCTATTTTGACAAAATGATTCTGATCACGATCTGGCTGCAAGAGCGCACCCCCGAGTGGCTCAAGTTCTAACGCTAACGTGAAAAAGATGCGGTGAGCCGTTTCCTCGGGAACGGCTTGCTTCCGTTTTTGAAGCCGTTCGCAGCTAGGGCAGGAGCACTTGCTTTAGCCAGGCAAACAGTGTATCATACATTAGACGATCGTGTGCGGACACAGTAGTGGCAAATGGAGGTACGTTATGGCAGCTACACCTAGCATGGAGGACTATCTGGAGAAGATCTACAAGCTGATTGACGAGAAAGGATACGCTCGTGTATCGGATATCGCCGAAGGCTTGGAAGTGCACCCGTCCTCCGTGACGAAAATGATCCAGAAGCTGGACAAAGACCATTACTTGATCTACGAACGATATCGCGGGCTCGTGCTGACATCCAAGGGCAAGAAGATGGGCAAGCGGCTTGTGGAACGGCATCATTTGCTGGAATCTTTCCTTAAGATTATCGGCGTGCAGGAAGACAACATCTATAAGGATGTCGAAGGCATCGAGCATCATCTGAGCTGGGATTCGATTACATGCCTCGAAGGGCTGGTCGAATATTTCAATCGCGAACCGGACCGTATTCAGGAGCTGTCGAGAATTCGCAGCGAACTGGAGTCGGAATAAAGCATTCACCCTTTGGATGGATGTTTTTTTGTGCTGAGGAAACTCCTGTCCTCATCCGATTTATCATACGCAGCCCATTCCCCCGCATACATACAAGTAAGCGGCTTTGTGGGAAAGGGTGAAACGCATGCAGATGAACGGGGTGTTTGAAGGAGGCGGTGTGAAGGCGATCGCTTTAGTAGGCGCGATCAAAGCGGCGGAGGAGAAGGGGGTCCGGTTCCATCAGGTGGCCGGCACTTCCTCGGGAGCCCTGGTCGCTTCGTTGCTGGCGGCGGGCTACGACGCGGACGAAATGCGGGACCTTATCCTCGAGACGCCGTTCTCCACCTTCCTGAAGAAGTCCTGGCTCATGGATATCAAGATTATCGGTCCCGGGCTTCGGCTGTTTATCAAAAAAGGGCTTTACTCCGGCAACGAGCTGGAGAAATGGATCTACGACAAGCTGGCCCTCAAAGGGATTCGCACATTCTCCGACTTGCCGCGCAACAAGCTGCGCATCGTTGCTTCGGATATTACGATGGGACGACTGCTCGTCCTGCCGGACGACATTGCTTCCTACGGGATCGATCCCAGCCGGCTGCTGATCTCCCGCGCCATCCGCATGAGCACCAGCATCCCTTACTTTTTCGATCCCGTCGTGATCCGCAAAGCCGCCAGGCTAAGGAAGAAGGGGGAATCGTTCGCCGAGCAGTTCATCTATGTCGTCGACGGAGGGGTACTCAGCAACTTCCCGCTGTGGATCTTCGACAACCAGAGCGCCTTCGTCAAGGAGAACGACTTGCTGCCCACACTCGGGTTTCACTTGGTCGACAAGCGCAAGAACGCCCCTCACAAAATCATCGGCCCGATCTCGATGTTTCAGGCTTTGTTCGAAACGATGCTCGAAGCCCATGATGAGCGGTATATCGAAGAGAAAAACTTGTTCCGGACGATTAAGATTCCTACGCTGGGCGTCAGGGTGACGGATTTTGATATTTCCAAGGAAAAGAGCCTGCAGCTGTACGAATCCGGGTACAGGGCCGGGCTGCATTACTTCGACCGCTGGTCGCACACGGCTTACATGGCCCAGTTCAAACAGTATATCAGCCGCACCCTGGTATGAGCATTCGCCCTAAACCATAACAAAGCCGCAGTCGGAGCGATCCGATTCTGCGGCTTACTTGCTTTAATGGTAGGGATACGGCGGGTCGGGGTCTTTCTCGTCCTTCTTGTTGCCCTGGATGACTTTGAACGGCACCTGCTTGCGCTTGTCGCGGGCCGACTTGCCCCGGCTGCCGGCGGGGGGACTCGAGCGGGTCGGCTTGCGCTGCACGCGCCAGCGGGCCGGTGGGTATTTCCAGAGCAGGAACACGCCGCCGAAGATGACGAGCGGAATGATGAGCTGAGTCGGTCTGCTTACCAAACTGGCGGTGATGCCGATGATGAACAAAGCGGCAATGAGTATAGTCGACCAGTGCATTCGCCGTCTCATAGTTGGTTCCCCCTACTATTATGAATCGTAGTCCGATTTACGCGTGCTGCACGCTCGGGATCTCGTAGTCTGATCTTGCCTGCTGGCCGCGGTCGATCTCGAGCATCCGCTCGAAGGAGGCGATCGACACTTCTACCTGCGAGTCGTCCGGTTCCTTCGTCGTCAGCTTTTGGAGCCACAAGCCGGGATAGCCCAAGAACCTCAGGACCGGCACTTCGCGCAGTGAATTCGTGAACCGCAGCACCTCATAGGAGAGGCCTATGACGAGCGGGAGCAGGAGGATACGCTGAAGCAGGCGTTCCCATATATTATCGTATTGGAGGAAGGAATACACTATTACTCCGACTAGCACCGTGAATACGATAAAGCTGCTTCCGCAACGGTAGTGCAGCGTGTTGAACTTCTGGACATTCTCGACGGTCAGTTCCTTGCCCGCTTCATACGCGCTGATCACCTTGTGCTCGGCTCCATGGTACTGGAACAGGCGACGGATGACGGGCGTGAAGGAGATGAAATAAATGTAGCCGATCAACAAGACGATCTTGATGGCGCCTTCGACTAGATTATGCCCAATCTGATTCTCAAATAACGATCCGAATATCAATTGTTCCAGAGCGGCCGGAACGAGCGTGAACACGAACTTGCCGAAAATGAACGAGAGCACCCCGACTACGGCTACTCCCAGGATGAGCGACAAATTGCCGAAGCCGCCTTTCTTTGCTTCCTTCGCTTCGCCTGCGTCCAACTGTTCATCGGCATAAACCTCGGCCGAGAAGTTCAAGTGCTGGGCTCCCTTGGCGCTCGATTCGATAATCGCGACCAATCCTCGAAGCAGCGGGATTTTTTTCAGCGTTTGCACCCAAGCGATTTCTTTTTTGGGGACTTCGAAAAATTCGATCTGTTCATTTTTTCTACGGACGGCAGTGACGTGGACGGTACGGCCCGCGAACATGACGCCTTCCATAACCGCCTGTCCGCCGTAGATCGCCGGCCGGCTCTGTGCTTGCGAATTCGTTTGCGACAACGAGGTCACCCCATCTGGTAAGTGGAATTGTTTCTTCTATTCTATCGAATTCCGAGGCGAATTGCTACTTGGATTACATTGGCGGCTCGTCGCGCATAATAAGGGGAAATGAGGAAGAAGACCAGAGGAGGGAGCTTGCGATGGACGCGGAGGAAGACGGGCAGAGGCTCGAGCACTGGAACCGGCCTCTGAAGGCGCGTTACGCGAAACGGCGCTCGGATGGGCAGGAAGGCAAGGAAGGCAAGGAAAGCACGGAAAAAAAGGAAAGCAAAGAAGGGCAGAAAGGTAAGGAAGGCAAGGAAGGCAAGGAATGCAAGGAAGGCAAGGAAGGCAAGGAAGGCAAGGAAGGCAAGGAAGGCAAGGAAGGCAAGGAAGGCAAGGAAGGCAAGGAAGGCAAG